>JABXIP010000010.1 GCA_013373005.1 Cytophagia bacterium
CAACCATTTCGAAAATCTGCTCAAAACTTGAGATATTGTTAGGCGCTGTACTGCGGAAGTAGGTGAGGGGATTGTTGTGTACATTACCTGACAAATGGATGTGTCCATCTTTATCTACACCGAGCGTTAGAAAGTTGTGTGAGTCCCACTCTAAAACTGTGCTGGTGCCATTGGCTGTTTCTCTCGAAGTTGGCTCGAAAACGTTTAACTCAAAAGAGTCATCGTCTAGTTTTCTCTGACCTACTACCATTTGTCGGTCGGCATTGAAGTAAGCAACGTATTGCTTGTCTTTATGAGTGTAAAGAGAAAACTCAACAGGATGTCCTGACCAAACACTGTCAATAACAATGGATTGCTCAATTGATTCAACCTGATTGGTTTCATCAATGATAATGGGCTCAGATGATTGCCTTTGCGAACAAGAAAAGGCAAATAGAATACTAAGAAGGAAGAGATAATCTTTTGCCTTCATTATCCCATCTGAAAACCTCTCAACTTAATTTGAGTGAGCTTGCGTTTAGTGTCCAGAGGAAAATCTCCTTGCATCATCCAGTCGTAGTAGCCTGGTTCACGCTTGAGTACATCGGCAACAGGTCGGCCTTTGTGTTTTCCAAAGTTGAAGACTTCAACGTTTTTATCATTGAAAACCATCCTACCAGCCAAATCAACCATATTGCTAGCCACCAGGTGATGAATTGCGGCCATATCGTTCTTGATTACCCCAAGGTCTCTTCCTGAAGCATCAGTTACAGGTTGGTCCATATACCTTTCAATCTGCGCTTTGAAAACCTCAAAAGTAGCGTCATTATCTGCCTCAGCACCATGGGCGCCTTCCAGCTCTTTGTTGCAGTAGAATTGATAGGCTGCTGAAAGTGTACGTTGCTCCATCAGGAAGAAAATCTTTTGAGCATCGATTAGCTTTCGCTGGCTCACTTCAAAATCAACTCCTGCTCTTAAGAATTCTTCTACTAGCAGGGGTACATCAAATCTTACAATATTGAAACCACCTAAGTCGCAGCCTTCAAGGAATTTAGCCAGGTTTTTAGCTAGCTCTTTGAAGGTTGGTTTGTCGGCTACATCTTCATCTCTTATGCCGTGAATCATTGCTGATTCTTCCGGGATTGGAATAGTAGGATTCACCAATTGCACTCTCTTCTCAGTTTCACCATTGGGCATTACCTTCAGGAAGGCTAGCTCAACAATACGATCGTTAGCAATGTTGATTCCGGTAGTTTCAAGGTCGAAGAATACCAGTGGGTTTTTGAGGTTGAGTTGCATTATTGAAGAATTGTGTCTTTGATTTTTTCGATGTCCAAACCTCCGAAATTTCCTGAGCTCATCAAAAGAAGGTTTCTATTATTCCATTCCTGGCTGAGTATAAAGTCTTCCAGCTCTCTGGCAGAAGTAAATAGCCTTAAATCAGTACGTCCAAAAGCGGAGATCAGTTCCTGCTCCGAAATCATTTCCAGCTTCTTGGCCTTAACTGCTTCAGGGTTTATGAAGATCACTGCCTGTTCGGGTAGATTATAACAGTCTTTATACTGATGAATGAATTGCTTATTGAGGCTACTGAATGTATGTAATTCCAACACGGAAGTGAGCTTTCGATTTTTAAACTGTTTGGTCACTGCCTCCGAAGTAGCCTTGAGTTTAGATGGAGCGTGCGCGAAATCCTTGTAGATGGTGGTCTTCTCGTTTTGTCCGATCAATTCGAGCCTTTTGGAAGCACCTGTAAAAGATTGAATATGCTGGAAGAACTCAGTATCTGAAATACCAATCTGATTGAGTAAGAGTCGGGCTGCGTTCAAGTTTTGCAGGTTGTGATCTCCGAAAACCTGAAGAGGGATTTCTTCTCCTTTCCAAAGCACAATTGTCTGATTGTCTTCTATTTTCGATTCAAGTACATTGTAAGGAATGAGCTGTTCTTTGGTCGGTTCAGCACGCTCTACAATCTTACAAAGTGCTTGATCTACTTCAGCATAAAATACCTTGCCGTCTTCTGGAGTTTGATTGATGAATTTTAAGAATTGTTCCTCATAGATATCCAGCGTAGGAAACACGTTGAAGTGATCCCAGGCAATACCGGTAATACAGGCAAAGTGATGTTTGTAGTGAAGGAACTTAGGCGTAAGGTCCAGAGGGCTTGTGGTATATTCATCTCCTTCAATCACCATTACCGGGGCATCAGAAATCTTCACCATAGTTTCAAAACCATCCAACTGAGCACCAACCAGGTAGTCGAATGATTTGTCTGCTTTGTTCAGAACATGAAGGATCATTGAAGTAATGCTGGTTTTACCATGAGAACCAGCCACAACAACCCTGATTTTCTCCTTGGAAACTTCGTGGATAAACTCTGGAAAAGAGTAGATTTTCAATCCTAACTCCCTGGCTTTTAGTAATTCAGGGTTGTCATTTTTAGCATGCATACCGAGAATAACAAAGTCAAGCCCGCTGTGCACCCTGTCCGGCTGCCATCCTTCCGAATCGGGCAGGAGTCCGTGCCTCTCCAAATTAGATTTAGATGGGTTGAAGAACATATCATCCGATCCAGTTACCTGATTATCAAGTAGTTTAAGGCATATAGCTAGGTTGTGCATTACACTTCCACCGATAGCGATGAAGTGAATTTTCTGATTTTTGATCATGAAGTGTATTCTGAAGAATGATTCAAAAATAAAGGAAAAGCTGTGGCGTTCAAATCTAAGAATGCCCTAGTTCACAAAAGTGGATAATGATGTGGACAACTGTCAAAAAGTTGATTCCCAATGTTTATTAAGTGTGTGTATGACGGTTGAAAAATAAAGGTTGGTATACGCTTGAATTTTTCGCTGAGATAGGGATAGTTTTGTACTTATGGAAAAGGGACGATCAGCAGCACTTCGACTCGGCTACAAGTCAAAAAACCTGACAACGGAGGGAGCCCAATTGGGTAAGCTTCCGCCACAGGCTACTGACTTGGAAGAGGCGGTATTGGGTGCACTGATGCTGGAGAAGGATGCGCTCACAAATGTGATAGATATCCTCAGCCCGAACTCCTTTTACAAAGATAGCCATAAGGAAATTTACCAGGCTATCTACGATCTTTTTCAGGCCTCTGAACCTATCGATATCCTTACTGTTACCAGTCAACTCAGAAAGTCTGGTACTTTGGAAATGGCAGGTGGGCCTTACTACATTACCCAGCTTACTAATAGGGTTTCTTCGGCAGCTAACATTGAGTATCACGCCAGAATTATTGTTGAACAATCGATTAAGCGTGAACTGATTAGGATTTCTTCTGAGATTCAGAAGGATGCTTATGAGGATACTACCGATGTTTTTCAACTTCTGGATCGAATGGAACAGTCGCTTTTCGAAGTGTCAGAGGCCAACATCCGAAAGGAGTATGATAGCATGAAGAATATCATGGCTACTGCTTTGGAAGAGATTCAGGCAAGGAAAGACCATCAGGATGGACTTACAGGAGTGCCGTCTGGCTTTACTGCTCTGGACCGAGTTACCTCTGGTTGGCAAAAGTCGGATTTGGTAATTATTGCGGCTAGACCGGGTATGGGTAAAACAGCTTTTGTGGTTTCTGCACTGAGAAATGCCGCAGTAGATCACGGCCAAGGTTGTGCCATATTCTCTTTGGAGATGTCTTCTGTTCAGTTAGTGAACAGGTTGATTTCTGCCGAGGCAGAATTGGGTAGCGAAAAGATTAAAAAAGGCACACTGGCAGAGCACGAATGGGCTCAGTTGGTGCACAAAACAGCGAATCTAACAAAAGCCCCCATTTTTATAGATGATACCCCAGGACTTTCAATTCTCGAATTGAGAGCGAAATGCCGAAGGTTGAAGCAACAGCACGATATTCAGCTGGTAGTGATTGATTACCTCCAGCTGATGTCGGGCGACTCTTCGAAGAGCGGAGGAGGAAGCGGTAACCGTGAACAGGAAATTGCCTCCATATCCCGTGCTTTGAAAAACCTGGCTAAGGAACTTAGTGTTCCTGTAATTGCACTTTCGCAGTTAAGCCGTGCCGTAGAAACCCGAGGCGGAGATAAGCGTCCCCAGCTTTCCGACCTCAGGGAATCCGGTTCCATTGAGCAGGATGCAGATATGGTAATGTTCCTTTACCGACCGGAATATTATGGTATTACTGAAGATGAAAATGGTATGCCAACACAGGGTACTGGTGAAGTAATTATTGCCAAGCACAGAAACGGTTCGTTGGAAAATGTTCAGCTGAAGTTTATCGGTCAGTTCACCAAGTTCTGCGACCTCGATATGAACTTTGGTGGTACAGCAACCTATGGAAATACTTTCCCTTCTGGTGGAGGTAGTAATTTTGAGTCTGGTGGTAACACCATGACTTTCCAAAGCAAAGCCAATGGGGGTGATAAGCCGAACCTGCCTGATACTGATGAAGACCCTCCATTTTAGTCATTTATTTTGTCCAGTATTCATAATTGGAATAGAACCAATTTAGGTGTTGAGTTAGGCCCTCAATGTCTGGAAATATAGACAAGTTATTTACTCCATACTGGTTAAGCATATAAATTATCTCCTGTTTTAGATTGGATGGTATTATTATGTCGTAAAGGTGGCTGCTTTTCAGTGGGAGATTAGGAGGGTTATGGAGGGTGAAATAGCCCAGTTGATTGTTGAGTCTTGAGTTTGTTCCAACTGGTTGTATCATTTTGATCGACTGAGTATCGGTCTTAAAAGGTGTTTTGAATTGATCGCTGCTTGTTACAGAGGATTTATAGATAAAAAGTTGACCGTTATAATCAAAATTATCCACGCATGCGAAGTATGTGGCGACCAGTGGATTTAGTGACCAGTCTAATAATCTTGTAGCAAGGCCATAATGCTGCGCAATAGTCAGTAAGTCCATATCGGAATCATGATTAATTCCAATTAATCCTTTTGCTCTTCTTTTCCAATTTCTGAATATTTCATGATCATTCCTGTCTACAAATGGAGGCCTACCTGCTTTAGGTACTAAATCCCAGTTTTCTCTTGATTGACCTCTAAATCTAAAGGAGGTAGAGTTTCTAAGCTCCTTGAAGTGATCTAATAGATCTTGTGTTGCATTTATTGTGATGCTTTTCATTACTTGAGGTTTGAAATAGAATGTACTGAATTATTTATGAAAACGCTCTGCATTACAGATCAATCTGAACCTTTACAGTTTGTAGATAAACCCATTCCTGTTCCTAAAACGCGAGAAGTTTTGGTTCAGCTCAAAGCAGCTGCCCTTAATCATCGCGATCAGTGGATTCGAGAGGGGATGTACCCTAATATCCAGATGGGTACCACTCTAGGTTCTGATGGGAGCGGAGTGGTTACGGCAGTTGGAGTAGGGGTTTCGGAGTCTCTTTTAGGTCAAGAGGTGATTATCAACCCTAATCGTGAATGGGGAAATAATCCAGCTGTTCAGTCAGCTGAGTATAATATTCTTGGAATGCCAAAAGATGGCACCTTGGCCGAGTATGTATTGGTTGAGGAGGACAGACTGGTTGAAAAACCTAAGCATCTGAGTTTCGAGGAGGCAGCAGCATTACCGTTAGGAGGGGTAACAGCTTTTAGAGCTGTGTTCCATCATGGTCAATGTGCGGAGGGGAAGAATGTATTAATATCAGGAGTAGGAGGAGGAGTAGCTCAGTTTGCCTTTCTATTTGCAGTTCACAAAGGAGCTAATGTTTGGGTCACCTCCGGTAGTCAAGAGAAAATAGATCAATGTATTGCTTCGGGCGCACAAGGTGGTTTTAATTATAAGTCAGAAAACTGGTTGAAGGAAGCAAAGTCGATTGGAGGGTTTGACC
>JABXIP010000519.1 GCA_013373005.1 Cytophagia bacterium
GAAAGTCAAAAATCAAAATATGAAAAAGCAACTTAAAATCTATTTGTTCCTCGCAGTTCTGGCTGTGTTTGTTTCAGGCTGCTCTGAGGAAGGTATTAATGGTAAAGGACCGGTAGTCGAAGAGAATCGTTTGGTCGATGATTTCTCTTCTCTCTACCTGCAGATTCCAGCTAAACTATATGTTTACAACGGAACTGAGCAATCGGTTAGGATAAGAACTAACCAAAATTTATTGAGTCGAATTGAGACAACAGTGGTTAATGGTGAACTCATAATTGAAACCATTCCTGATGTATGGATCAGAAATGTTAGTGTTTTGGAGGTCTACATTACATCTGATCAGGTTTCAGACTTCACCATCAATGGCTCTGGTGTTATCAAAATTGAAGATTGTCTGGATGTTGACAATGCCTCATTTGAAGTAAACGGTTCTGGTGATATTTATGCTTGTGGCGAAACCGAAACACTTTCGGTGAGAATTAATGGCTCGGGTAAATTCAGCGGATTCGATTTGCAGTCTAGCGTTGCTGAAGTTCAAATTACCGGTTCTGGAGATATTCAGACTACGGTAAGTCAGGCGCTGGAAGCCACGATTTCTGGGTCTGGTAACGTAGAATACAAAGGAAGCCCTCAAGTGACTACACAAATCAGTGGTTCAGGAAACGTACGTAAAAGGAATTAATTAGTCTTAATCACGAAGGTTACTTCACCCTTCGAAATAGGAGCAGGTGCTTTGGATTGATCGGTTTGAATAAACCTCAGTTCGAGCACCTGTTTTTTATAAAACTCCACAATGGTATTATCACTAATCGTGGTTCCCGGGATGATGCTAACTCTTAAGACTTTACCTCTATCATCTACATCGATAGAAAACTTAATAATACCATCAATTTGCGAATCATCTTTCTTGGCCGGAGGACTTTGCCATTTCCAACCATCGAGGCTGTAGCTAACGCCTAAATCTGCTCCTCCAGGATTGGTTCCTTTGGTATTTGGATTACCGGTAGGGTCACCTTCATTCCCTTTAGTATCGGTGGTGCCTTGGTTGTTGGAAGCAGGATCTGTACTATTCGTGTTGGTTTTCTTACCACCACCCATAATCGCACGATTATCGACAGTTGGCTTGGGTTTCTCAACAGGCTTCACTTCCTCTTTCTTCTCTTCTACCGGCTTTTCTTCTTCCTTTTTGGTTTCCGTTACAGGAGGTGTTGTTTCTTCAACCTTAACCTCAGTTTTTTCAGGAGCAGTCACAGTTTCCTCAACTGTTTCTTCCACAGGTGGCGTCTCAGCTTTCACTTCTTCAACCGGAGGAGTTTCTTCCTGAACCTCTTCCTGTTCAACCACTTCTTGTTCCTGCTCTTGAACTTCTTCAACCTCAGTATTCTCCGTATCTGCTTCGGAATCGGGAGCTACATCATTTTCTGTATCTTCTGCAGGAGCATCGAATGATTTTTCAGTATTGCCCGTTCCGGCATCCTGGAAACCTAAATTCAATTCAATACCATATTCAGGAATTGGAGGGTCAGGCTCTCTCCAGGCTACTAAAACAAGGAAAAGCGCTATAAGCGAGCTATGGATAATAGCCGAAACTACAATGCTGTATCGCTTATCTTTCTTCTCCTGATCTGACATATTACTCAGGCCTCGTTACCAAGACCGTTTTTTGCTTCAATTTGGCAGCTATTCCGGCTACTCTAGCCGTATGGCCAGTTGGTACAGAAGCATCGATATTCAAGCTCAAAGTACCTTCCTGCCCACCTGTTAAACGCATCAATTCGCTTTCTAGTGTTTCGGGAGTCACTACCTTCTGATTTAACACATAACGTAAATCGGCAGTAATCGTTAAGCTGTTCTTCTGCAGAGAAATGCTGGCTGATTGTGCCGTTGGCAGATTTACAGGTAAACCTGAAGGCGTAATGAACGAAGATGTAAGCATGAAGAAGATCAATAACAGAAATACAATGTCTGTCATCGATGACATGCTAAATGCTGAATCTACTTTATGTTTAGATTTAATATCCATCTTATTGCGGTTCTTGCAGTAAGTCGATAAAATCGATAGAAGTGTATTCCATATAATGAATAGCCTTCTGCACCTTAGATACCAAGTAGTTATAACCCAGATATGCAATAATACCCACAACCAAACCGGCTGCAGTAGTTACCATGGCTTCATAAATACCCGTAGAGAGCAACTTAGGACTCACAGATCCTTCTTCTTGCGCTATGGCAATAAAGGCCTGAATCATTCCAGAAACTGTACCCAGGAAACCAATCATTGGGGCGGCTCCGGAAATAGTTGCTAATAAAGAGAGGTTCTTCTCTAGTTTGTAAACTTCTATCTTACCTACATTCTCAATAGAAGCCTCGATGGTTTTCAATGGCGAACCAATTCTATTGATTCCCTTCTCAATCATTTTGGCTATAGGAGAATCAGTCTGTGAGCACAATAGCTTGGCTCCGTTTACATCACCATTTACTACCAAGTCTTTGATTTTCTCCATGAATTCGAAAGGAGTCTTTGAGGCCCTGTTCAGGTTTCTCAATCTCTCGAAGAAAATGTAGATGGCCATGGCCCAAAGCACCACTAACGGAATCAACCAAAACCCACCCTTTAATAAAATTTCGAAAAAGAAAAGTACTCCGTCTCCATCTCCTCCGATAGCAGTTGTATCAGAGGTGGCTAGTTCTTGCAATAATATCACCATTTTAATATTTCAGTACCCAGATTTTATCACCGTAAGTGCCTACTAGATTTGCCCTTTTCTGCTCAGCTTCAGCCATGTTTGCTGACTGTGCAACTCCTACCCTATGGAATTTGAAATCACCAGTAGGGCTCAATAGATATGCACTTTCACCAGCAGCAACAATGCTGTTTGCTTCGTCTTCAGCCAGGTCTTCATCGTAGAAACTTCCGACTACAACATACCAACGGCCTTCAGGGGCAGAAATTGTAAATAATTCGGCCTGTGGCTCAGGTTCTGGCTCAGGTTCTGGTTCCGGCTCAGGCTCTGGTTGAGGCTGTGGTTTGGGTTGCTCAATTTTGACAGGCTCCGGCTCTTGATCTTTCTTGATAACAAAGAAGTAAAGCGCAGCTGCTATGACAATCACAAGGATAACAACAAGTATAATAATGCCAGAATTATCCTTCTTTTCTTCCTTTTTAGGGGCCTCTTTTTTAGTTTCTTCTTTCGGAACAGCTTTGTCATCACCTGTAGAGAATACAAATGGCTCTGCTTCTGCTTCTTCTTCTTTCTTTTCTTCAGGGGTTTCCTCAATGCTATCGATAGGATCAGCTATCGGCTCAGGAGTCTCTTCCTGTGGTATATCAGAGACTGGTTCCAGCTCAATGTCATCTAGACCGAAGTCATAGTCATTGGTCTCAGGAGGCTGAGGCTTTTGATTTCTTGGTTTGGCAGGAGACTTTCTAGCCCCTGTCTTTTTTGGTTTATTGCTTTCTCCTGAAGAATCGCTTTTCTTTTTAGCTGCCATACTAAATAGGGTTGAATGATGTAGTTACAAATTAGTAAAATAAAAATACTATACTAAAATGGGCTTGAAACAGACTAGAAGGTTACCGATAACCCACCTAAGAATTGAATACCGCGTGATGGATAGTTAAGATACCTTTCGTACTCTTTGCCGAATAGGTTGTTTAATTGTAAAAATACACCAATTCTATCATTTACCTCATATCTACCTCCTAAATTGAGATCAATAATATCATCCAGGTCGAAAACCTCTGTGGTTTCACCGTTTAGCGCTTTCAGTCCACCTAAGTAATAAAGGTCTGTTGTAATAGCCAATTTGGGCATTGGAAAGACTGTAGAGTTAAAGGCAGCCTTGAAGTTCGGCTTATGCCATGCTTCTGCTAAAGTAGCCATTGAATAATTAAAGAAGTCGAAGCGCAATGAGCCCCTTACCTTCCCTGTCTTTTCAAAGTTGACTGCTCCAAACACGTCTAGACGGTCGGTTTTACCTCCATCATAGAGAATTTCAAATCTGGTTGAATCCGTGATTGAATTGGTAAAGAATTGAATGTTGTTCAGACTGGCATAGCTCACTCCAGAACTAATGTTGAAGCCTTCAAACAACTGAAAATCCAAACCTGCAGAGATGTCGCTGGCTTTTTCTGTATTTCTTAAGTCGAAATCTGCTTCTAAAAATGGATTTTCATTAACCGAAGATTCCACAGAATTGAATTCAATATCACCTTCGTAGCCAGCATAAATTCTGAAACCTGAACTTAAGGCGTAATCTGCTTTAACTACTGGGTAAATGCCCATTCCTTTATTTGCCCCATTGTCACCAGCAAAATTGAATCCGGCATTGAAAGTAAATCCATTGGTTCTATATATAACCCTTGGTTTGAAGTTTAAGTAACTGCGGTTATCTTCCTGAGTGTCTTGACGTTTTGAAAGTGTTGCTAATAAATCTATGTTGAAGCGAAGATCTTCATCAACAATGTAGAAGCCGCCAACATCGAAGTTGAATTTATTCTCTCTGGCTTCAAAGCTGTCCTTAAAGAATACCCAGTCAGTTTTGAAGTGATAGTCGAAGTTCTGCTCCTTGTTCGCATTTTCGATCAATACATTTGTAGAAAACCTGGTAAACTTCTGCTCAATATCTCCTGCATCAATATCCAATACCGGATCGTAGCCATAGAAGTGAACCTTCTGACTGGTATAATTCATTGATCCCGACACCTTATTGACATTACTGAAGTACTTGGCTCCAATAGCGGCTTCGGTTCTGCCTTCTCCCGAGTTTTCATCGAATACAGGCCCTTTCTTTGAAGAAAGATGTCTTACATAAAGATTGAATAGGTATGATTCGTGCCTTTTAGAACCTACATAGCCTTCCAGATAAGGAGTGCCATAGTTTCCGTAACCTACCTTAAGGAAATTAGATGTCAGGTCTGTCAATCGCTGATTACCTTGATAGTTGACTGTTCTAAAAGCAGGGGTTAGTGGGCTCAGTTTATAGGGAAATGTTTGAAATGAATACTGCTGTTTAGTGTTAGTAGTACTCACCGGTAGCTGAGGAATCTTTTCGAAGTTTCTGGTGGCAGGAGGAAGTGTTATTCTCCTGTCTTTTCTAATCACAATTTCGGCTTCCTCCAACTGCCCTTGTTGGGCATACATAGAAGTGGAAGCAAATAATATAAGTGTGAAGACAGAAAGTAAAGTGAACTTATTCATTATTGCCTCCTTTCTGAACTTGAGTTGAATCCATTTTGGTACTGTCGGATGCCATTTCTTGTTGTCTGAGCTCCTCTTCTTTTGTTTCAATTTGAGTCAACTTAGTGCGTGCTTCTGTAAGCACTTCATCTACATTAGAGTTCTCTATGATAGAATTGACCGTTGCTTTAGCCTGGAAAAGCTCACCCAAGGCTATGTAATTATCGGCAATAAGTAAAAATGCCTTTCCTAGCCACAGATCGTAATCAGAGAACTTCTCATTGAATTCGAACAAGGTGGTGAGCGATTCTTGATAATTACCTTGCTGATAGAAGATCTTACCGAGCAGGTATTGTGCTTCGGCACCATATGAATTCTTGGCAGTGTTAATGGTGCTCAGAAAATCGTCAATTGCTGCGTCATAATCGCCCTGCAGATATTCAGACTTCCCAAGGTAAAGCTGCGCCTTGTTCACTTGGTCTTGGCTAATATTTCCTTTGGTGATAATGTTATTGGCATATGTGCTCATCTTATCATACTCACCCAATTTAAAATAAGCTTCTAAGAGTCCTGTCCAGGCATCATTTTCCTGACGTTTTGAAACAGCTATTTTCTCTAATCTGCTGTAGTAGTTTGCGGCCTCTCCAAAGTCTCCTGCCTTCAACTGCAGTTCTCCAATTCTTTGGAATACAACATCGATATCAGAAACCTGAGCCTCTCTATCCAATTCATAGTAAAGCTCAAGTGCCTTTACGCTGTTATTAAGTCTATAGTGAGATTCTGCTCTATAGAACTTCGCCTGGCTGCTTAATGGGCTACTGGAGTAGTTTCTTTCATAGTCTTCCAAAGCGCCAATAGCCGCGGCATACTCCTGACTGAAGTATAGGTTTTTGGCAGACTCTAATTCTATGTTTTCCAACGCCTGGTTGTCAGGATTGGCACTTTTGTATTTAGCCAAATACTGGTCGAACTCAAGAACCTTATTATTCAGCTTAAGGGTGTTCTGCAAACCCAGTAATGCAGAGTTGGCCACCCTACTGGTTACGTAGGTATCAAGAATGATTTTATAGTCCTCTTCTGCTTTATCTAACTCATTCAGATTGAAATAGGCCAATGCTCTACTTTCATAGGCATAGGGAATAAAAGGGCTTTGCTCCTGATTCTCTATGATTCTGGTAAAGCCCTGAATTGAGGCCCTAAAGTCTCTGTTTTCAAGCTGAATTTGAGCCTTTTTATAAATAGCGTCATCGTAATATCTGGATCTGTTGAACCGATTGATAACCACATCCAATGCATCTATGGCTTCATCACTTTTATCCTGAAAGTCTCGTACTACTCCTTTTTGGAAATAGGCATAGTCGATGTTCGGATTGTTAGTATCAATAGCTCTCTGGTAGTATGAAACGGCCGTAGCGTATGCCTTGTCTACATAATAGCAATCGGCTAACCTTAGAATCGCATCATCATAATTCAGTCTATTTTGAACCCCTTCCAAAGCATCTACATAACGCTTGAAGTAAATGCGTGCGTTGGGATAATCTCTCGTGTTATAATAGGCATAGCCAATACCATAATTCGCTTTTAGATAGTATTCAGATTCTGTGTTTCTTGTTCTGAATACTTGCTGATATGCATCGATGGCGTTGGTATAGTTTCTTGACGTGGCCAGAGCTTCTGCCTTCCAAAATTGCGCAGCAGTTTCAAGACCCGCATCCACACGATATACCAAAGACTTGTCAAACATCTGGACAGCATTGGTATACTGGGCACTGTTGAAGAACTCAGTTCCTTTATAGAAGGTCACTTTTTGATAGGCTGCCCTTACTCTTGGGCTCTTGTCCTGAATTCGTTCAATAAAAGTGATGGCTCTAGAGAAGTCATTGGTATTGAGGAATGCTTCAGAAAGCAAATTATTGGCTTCAGGAATGTATTTTGAAGCAGGGTATTCTCTGATAAATCGATCGAGCGAGGTAATAGCCTGAGAGTATTTTTTAGACTCAAAGTTTACCTTGGCCAGGTTGAAAGAAGCTTCCTCCTGAATTTCTACATTGAATGGAAGCTTGCCTGCCTTGTCGAAGGCAGAAGTAGCAAAAACATAATTATCCTGCTCAACATAAAGCTGGCCTAAATAATA
>JABXIP010000106.1 GCA_013373005.1 Cytophagia bacterium
AATCCAAAAGTTGTGGTAAATAGCGTGACCTGTTTGTGTTGTTGTTTTCATTTTTGAGTTTTTATGAACTAACGGAATAAAAAGGAATTGGTAACAAAAAAAGCTCTATCCCCAATCAGAATCTCCTGAAAGGGACTCTGATTTTTAATTAATACACCGGAGTCATCAAGGAGAGACTCTGATGGTGATGGAAGTTATCGAACGGTTTATGGTAGGTTTGAAAAAGGATACCAGCCTTATTTGCGCTATGTGACTATGGCTGGCATCCTTAATATTCCTTGAGGAAAAATTCTACTATGGAAATCAAGGGACTAAGACCTATGGTTTAATATTCATCAGAGTCCTCTAGAGAGAGACTCTGATGGAGGTTGTTGGATGCTTTACTTATGATAAAGAAAAAGCCCGATTCAAGGAACCGGGCTTTCTATATCTAATATCTGAAATCTGAAATCTGACGTCTTAAGTCTGAAGTCTTAGATCTGACGTCTCAAGTCAATTACTTATTCTGCTCTTTGATCAAATTCAAGGCTGAACCAGCTTTGAACCATCCGATTTGAGCTTCATTGTAAGTGTGGTTAGCCACAATCACGTCTTTAGAACCATCGGCATGAACAAATTCAATGTTCAATGGCTTGCCTTCAGCAAACTGATCCAAATCTAGGAAGTTGATAGTATCGTCTTCCTGAACTTTATCGTAATCAGCTTCATTAGCGAAAGTAAGTCCAAGCATACCTTGCTTCTTCAGGTTAGTTTCGTGAATTCTAGCGAAAGATTTCACCAATACAGCTCTTACACCCAAGTGTCTAGGCTCCATTGCAGCATGCTCTCTTGAAGAACCCTCACCGTAGTTATGGTCACCCACAACAATGGTTGGAATACCTTCAGCTTTGTACTGACGCTGAGTTGCAGGTACAGGACCATACTCACCAGTCAATTGGTTTTTCACCTTATTGGTTTCCTGATTGAAGGCGTTAACAGCACCAATCAAACAGTTGTCAGAAATGTTGTCTAGGTGACCTCTGAATCTCAACCATGGACCAGCCATTGAGATGTGGTCAGTAGTACATTTTCCGAATGCTTTGATCAACAACTTGGCGCCTGTGATATTCTTTCCGTCCCAAGGTTTGAAAGGATCCAATAACTGAAGTCTTTTTGAGTCTGGTTTTACAACCACCTCAACATTGCTTCCGTCAGCAGCTGGAGCTTGATATCCGTTATCTTCAACCGCAAAGCCTTTAGAAGGAAGTTCTTCACCCACAGGAGGATCAAGCTTCACTTGCTCACCATTTTCGTTGGTTAATGTATCCGTGATAGGGTTGAAGCCCAGGTCACCAGAGATTGCAATAGCTGCTACCATTTCAGGAGAAGTCACAAAAGCGTGAGTATTCGGGTTACCATCAGCTCTTTTAGAGAAGTTTCTATTGAAAGAGTGTACAATGGTGTTTACTCTGTTGTTATCACCAGTTCTTTCCCACTGACCGATACAAGGTCCACAGGCATTGGTGAAGATAGTTGCATCAAGGTCTTCGAAGATTTGAAGCAAACCATCTCTATCAGCGGTATATCGTACCTGCTCAGAACCTGGGTTGATACCGAAGTCGGCTTTAGTTTTCAAACCTTTTTCAACCGCCTGCTTAGCAATTGAAGATGCTCTTGAAAGGTCTTCATAAGAAGAGTTAGTACAAGAACCGATCAGTCCCCATTCAACTTTAGTTGGCCATCCGTTTTTCTCAGCCTCTGCTCTCATTTGAGATACTGGCGTAGCTCTGTCTGGAGTGAAAGGACCGTTTACGTGCGGTTCCAAAGTGCTCAGGTCGATTTCAATCACCTGATCGAAATATTGTTCTGGGTTGGCATAAACTTCATCGTCACCGGTTAAATGCTCACGAATACCATTCGCCAGATCGGCAACATCAGCTCTGTCAGTTGATCTTAGGTAACGCTCCATTGAGTCGTCATAACCGAAAGTTGAAGTAGTTGCTCCAATTTCAGCACCCATGTTACAGATGGTTCCTTTTCCGGTAGCAGACATGCTTTTAGCACCTTCACCGAAGTATTCTACTATACAGCCAGTTCCACCTTTTACGGTAAGAATTCCGGCCACTTTAAGAATTACGTCTTTAGGGGCAGTCCAACCATTCATTTTTCCGGTTAGCTTCACACCAATTAGCTTAGGGAATTTAAGCTCCCAAGCCATTCCGGCCATAACGTCAACGGCATCGGCACCACCAACACCAATGGCTACCATACCCAAACCACCTGCATTTACAGTGTGAGAGTCGGTACCGATCATCATTCCACCAGGGAATGCATAGTTTTCCAGTACCACCTGGTGAATGATTCCAGCTCCTGGTTTCCAGAAACCAATACCGTATTTGTTAGAAACTGACTCCAGGAAGTTGAATACTTCTCCTGAAGCAGTTAGTGAATTTCTTAAATCTTGTTCAGCACCTTGCTTAGCTAGAATAAGGTGGTCGCAATGAACTGTTGATGGAACAGCGGCTGTTGGCTTTCCTGCCTGCATAAATTGCAACAAGGCCATCTGAGCAGTAGCATCTTGCATTGCCACTCTGTCCGGAGCAAAGTCTACATAAGATTTACCTCTCTCGAATGCGGTGGTCGCGTCACCATCCCATAAGTGAGAGTACAAGATTTTTTCTGAAAGGGTGAGGGGTTTTCCTACAGATTTTCGGGCTGCTGCAATGCGAGAAGGCATCTTCTCATAAACAGCCTTAATCATATCAATGTCAAAAGCCATGTATATATTCTTTTATGATTAGTTCTAAATAGATAACCGTTTTGGGGTCGCTAAGTTATCAAAAATCGAAGAATTGAGAGTGCCGTAAATGGAATAGTTGAAGCAGGACTTAATTGTGCTTGGCTATTTCCTTTTCGAGCAATTTGATTAAGTCTCGGAGAGACCATTGAAGAGGCGTTTCAAAGTAGATTACATCGTCTAATCTGCTATACCTGAGATAGACCAAGTCGATGAACTCGCGTTCGGAGAGTAGAACCCTGATTATTCTATCTACTTGCTGCTCAGAAATATTAATGGCATCTATTTCATTAAGTGGTTCTAGCAATGAAAGGACCTGTTTATCGAGCAAATAAGGTTCAATTTTGTTTTCAATCAGTCTTTCTTCAACGGCCTCCGTGACTGGTGCCCTTGCCAGTCGTTGCTTATAATGAATGATTGTTTTGCGTATTGAGTCGGATTGGATAAGCTTGAGGTTACCTGAAGAAACGAGATCTTGATAGACTGCATCAGTTGGAGAAAACAAGCGATTTACCAGCAACTGTCTGGTGGCTTCTCGAAGCGTATCAGCTCCAACTTGCCTGTTAGAGTTTTCTAGTAGGTAACCGAATAATTCTCTCTGTTCTCTTCGTGCATTCTGATCGGCATTTAGCTCAACCTGATTAGATTTAGCTTCAGCCAACAATTGATTCAGGTATTTCAATTCAAGCTCTTTGTCGGCCTTTTTCTCTCCATATTCTTCCAGTGCAAAGGCCAGGTATATACCAATGACAATCACCAGTAGCTCAATAATTACCTTTCCAAGTCCTTTTAATGAGAACCTTCTGGGCTCTCCTTCAAGTTTGTATTTATTGCTCATGTATCAGAAAATCAACAGGTTGACAATAAAGATAGTCATTCCTATGAGCAACACGAAGGCACTGTAAGGAAGAATGTCTTTAGCCTTGAGCTGAGTGATTCCTAAAAGGGGTAAAGCCCAGAAGGGTTGAAGCATGTTGGTGAGTTGATCTCCATAGCTTAAAGCCATAACGGTTTTAGGAATGGAAACACCCAAAGCTTGAGCAGCTTCGGTAACAATTGGGCCTTGAACCACCCATTGGCCGCCACCGCTTGGAACAAAGATATTGACCAGTCCGGCACTGAGAAATGTGAAAATGGGTAGTGTAGTTTGGTTAGAAATGGCCACAAAGGCATAAGATATTTCAGCTCCTAGTCCGGAGTATTTCATAATGCCCATAATTCCGGCATAGAGCGGAAATTGAATGATAATGCCGGTGGAACCTCCAACCGCTTTTTGAACGGCAGCTAGGAACTTAGAAAAGCTACCATGAAGCATAAGTCCTAGTCCAAAAAGAAGGAAGTTGATGTAATTGAGGTCTATAAAACCTAACCCTGCATCGCTTGGATGATAAAAAGCCTGTCTAATGGCTATGAAACAAATGATAAGGCCAAGGCCGATAGCGGGAAATTTCCAATGATCGATTTTCTCAGAACCAATAACCTCAATTAGTTTGTCCTCTTTTTGTTTGTCTTTTTTCAGCTTGAAGGGCTTATCAGCTTTATACCTTCCCATCAGAAAGAGAGCCAGAGGAACGAGTATAATCAGTGAAATAGAAGTGCTGATATTCATACCCGACAATACGGTTTGGTCGATGCCAATTACACCTATCTGACTCTCCAGAAAATGATCTGCACCAGAAACTGTTAAGGGTGCTGAGCCTGAAAATCCTCCATGCCAGCACATCATACCAGCATAACCGGCTGCTCCAATCAATGGGTAGTTCAAGGGTTTACCCAACTCCTGAGACCTTTCGGCCACTTTTCTGGCAAAGATAGCTCCGAAGATCAGGCAAAGCCCCCAGTTGAAGAAGCTGAGTAGAATGGTAAAAAGACTTACCACCAAAGCAGCTTGAGCTGTTGAATTACAATACTTAGTTAGCTGGCCTATGAGCTTGTTAAAGATTGGCGTAAGTGCCAATGTATGTCCCAGGATAAGAATCAGAGCCATTTGCATGGTGAATGATAACAGCTCCCAGAATCCGGTTTGCCAGTATTCCAATAGTTTGACTGGATAAGTGCTTACGGCATTCTCAGGTCTTTGCGTGAAGATCAGTGCCAGAATAAATACGACTACAGTGAGAATAACCGCAATGGCAAAAGGAGAGGGGAAGAGGTGGTAGAAGAGTTGCCTGAATCTTTTGGTCATACCTAAAGATGCAAATTCTTCCGGATTCAAATAAATAGCTCACGGTTTAAACCGTGAGCTATTTATTTGTTTGGTCAATCTTCAAAACCATTTTAATGGTTTCTACATCACAATGAGCTCAAAAACTCTAGCGTATCCACACCGTCAGCATAATCCCATAGCTCAGGACATTGAGCGGTACCAAATGGTAAGCTGCCTTCGTACCAGCCCTCTTTGGAAACAATGCACTGAATTTTATCCTGCTCAGCACTGAGCTTTAAAGATAGTTCGGCTTCGCTTTCATAGGTTTCGTAGAAAAGGACGGAGATAGGAGAGACCAGGTCTTTGCTTTCGCGCATCATAAAGAAGCCTGAGTCTAAATGTGGTTCACTGTTTACCAGATAAATGGATTTATTGTAATCGTAATTATTGCGGTATTTGTGGTGATCTAAGGCAGGAGAGAACTTATCCATAGAACCAATGAGCTTAGGAAGCTCGAACCCTTCAGGGATGTAAACTTTGGCTACATTCCGGCAACCCAAGCTGAAGTAAGTGAATATGTCTTCTCCCAATGCCTGGAAATCTTCTATGTTTTCCTCTCCATTAATAATTCCAACAGAAACCCTGTTCTGACGAATCACGTGTGGATGATTGCTGAAATAATGCTTGAAATATCGGGCAGAGTTGTCAGATCCGGTGGCAATTACGGCCTCGGCATCATTCAATCTTTCAACTTCCTGAATTTGGCTTTTGATTTCAGATTCAATATTGACCAGTGCATTTAAAACCGTCTTCATCAAAAT
>JABXIP010000159.1 GCA_013373005.1 Cytophagia bacterium
AACTAAAAAGGAGATTCTTCGGTCGCATGATCCTTGATATACATCAGGATCATTCTCCCTCTGAATGACGCCAACGTTCATTTCAGCATTTACCTAACATTAAGAAGCTCAGTATCACGTATATTTGTCCAGTCTCAATACCCTGTACTCACTACCCAATACTCCTCCATGCTCGAAATCCTCTACCAAGACTCAGAAGTTATCGCCATCAACAAACCTCATGGTCTGCTAGTACATCGTTCCCCTATTGCCACCAATACCGACACCTATGCAGTTCAGGAGCTGAGGAATCAAATCGATCAGCACGTTTATCCCATCCATAGGCTAGACAGAAAAACATCAGGCATTCTACTTTTTGCCTTGAATAAGGAGGTAATTACTGACCTGATGAAGCAGTTCGAAGAACACACCGTTTCCAAAACCTATTGGGCTATTTTACGAGGATATACTGAAAACGAAGGCACTATTGATTATGCCCTAACAAACGACAAAGGCAAGATTCAAGAAGCCAAAACTCATTACAAGACTTTAGACAGAACCGAAATATCAGTTCCTTTCGGAAAACATACAACTTCAAGATACTCACTGGTAGAAGCCAAGCCGGAAACAGGCCGAATGCATCAGTTGAGGAAGCACTTTGCACATATTCTTCACCCAATTATTGGCGACAGACCTCATGGCTGTAATAAGCAGAATAAACTCTTTCTGGAAAAATGGAATATGGGCACTATGCTGTTGCATGCACAGCAGCTGGAGTTTCAACACCCTATTTCCGGGGAAAGAATCAACCTTGAGGCAGAGCCCAGTTCAGAATTTAAGCGGATGTTGAAGACTTTGGAGTTCTCTGTTTATAAGGAATCCGTTTAAGGATATGCTTAATAACAGCTACCCTGGCCGTAGTTTTTCTGTTTGCCCTTAAGATGATCCAAGGATTCTTCTCCGTATTGGTATGTGCAAAAACTCGCTCTTTATATTCAGTGTAAGTATCCCAAAGCTCTTGCGCTACCTCATCTACAGGTGACATCTTCCACCTCTTGAGTGGGTTAGAAGCAATATCATCGAATCTGTCGGCCTGCTCTTTTTTGGTAATTGAGAAGTAGAACTTCATGAGTATGATTCCGTCATTGGTAATCATATTCTCAAAGTCGTTCACCTCACTCATAAATCTTTCGTATTCCTCTGGTGTACAGAATCCGTTGACAGGTTCCACTACCCCACGATTATACCAGCTTCGGTCGAATAGAACTATTTCTCCGGGGTTAGGAAGCTTGTTGATGTAACGTTGAAAGTACCATTGACCTCTCTCCTGCTCAGTTGGCTTGGGAAGGGCCACTACTCTATAGTTCCTTGGATTCAAATGGTGAGTTACCCTACGAATAGCACCACCCTTACCAGCTGCATCACGGCCTTCAAACAGTAAACAAACGCGCTTATTATTCTTGATTACCCATTGTTGCATTTTGATAAGCTCAACCTGAAGATCTTCAAGCGACTTTTCATAGCGAACATAACGCAGTACTTTATCCGGATTAATATCATCACCCTGAGCCAAAAGCAATTTGATAGCCTTATTCGTATTAAGAAGCTTCAGCTCCTTCTCAGAAAAGAAATACTTCTTAGTCATTATACCAGGTGATAAATTGAACGATGGAACCTCATGACAACATTTGGGTCGGGAAGAACAGTGGTGTTTGCACTTTCTTTGCCTTCATATTCGAACTTAGAAAGCACGTGTCTAATACTTTCGAGACGGGCAATCTTCTTTTTATTGGTTTTCAGGATGGTCCATGGGCTAAAAGTGGTGTGCGTACGGGCAAACATCTGCTCTTTGTAGTAGGTATATTTCTCCCACATTTCCTGTCCTTTTTCATCTACCGGACTCAACTTCCATTGCTTCAAAGGATTGTTTCTTCGGGCATCGAACCTCCTTCCTTGCTCCTCTTTATTGATTGAAAACCATAGCTTGATAACATGGACTCCATCTTCGAACAACATGTGTTCAAATTCCGGTACCTGACGCATGAATTGTTGATACTGCTCCTCAGTACAAAAACCCATTACAGGTTCAACAACCGCCCTGTTATACCAGCTGCGGTCGAAGAAAACTATCTCTCCTGCATTCGGAAGCTCCTTAATATACCTCCTGAAATACCATTGCTTTTTCTCCAAGTCGGTTGGCTTATTCAAGGCAACTACTCTTAAAGAACGAGGATTCATGTGTTCTAAAAAGCGCTTGATTGACCCACCTTTTCCGGCAGCATCTCGGCCTTCAAAAATAATAGCTACACGTTGCTGTGTATCGGCAATCCACCTTTGCCACTTCACCAATTCAATTTGAAGCTGCTCAAGCTGCCTTTCATATTCAATATTGAACAGCGCCTTGCTGTAATCGCGACCTCTCTGTTGCAACACAGCTTCTAGCTCTGCTCTATTCTTAATATTGTTGAAGTCCTCATTGGTTAGTCGCTTACCGACATCAAGGGTGTTTTTTATCGAATCATCCGTGATTAAAAACTCACTCATATCAATTTTTTCAGGAGGAACTAAGATAGAAAATTATACTAAAGTAAAAGGCTATTCCAATATTATGGAAAGTTAATGAATCGATTGTGACAGGCTTACTTTACATGCGCCTTGAAAGTCAATACTAAAGTAGGGTTTGCAGGGTCATTACTGAAGATAGCCAGCGTTTTTCGCTCCAAACCGATTCGGCCTGTAGCATTGAAGGTTACCTGAAGAACCGTGCTTTGTTGAGGCTTCAAGATGTCTTCGCTCAAATCATAGGAAAGACAGTCGCAATTAGATTGAAGCTTCTCAATCACCAAATCTGCTTTACCCAAATTGGCCAGAGATATTTCAACGGTTTCAACCTCTCCTACTTTCATCACCTTAAAGTCGTGGTTAATGATACTACTCGTCAATGTAGGCCCGCCAGACACCAACTCGTCTTCTGCATATGCTTTGGGAGGCAAAAGGGTAAATTGAATGGGCAAGCTGGAAAACACCTTCTCCTCATTCTTCAACTCAATACTGGTTTTCATAAAGCCTGAAGGAGCATTCTTTGAGGCCACAAAGGCGATAGTCATCTGTCCGAATTGGTTATGCTTTATTGTCTGAGGAACGAAAGAAACCCAGACACTATCGCTCACCTGAACATTTGATAAATCTAGATCAGCGCCCCCTAAATTGTATACATCGAAAGTTCCTTTGAGCGTATCTCCCTTATATCCTCCTCTTAGATTAAACACTCTCTCTTTGGTTCTGAAAGGCCATTGTGTATTCCTGTAAGCTTTGAAAACGTCTACTTCTGGAGCTAACACCTGCAGACCGAATTGAAATCCATGGAGTAAGACATCTTCCTTACCAACCAATTGTAGCTCGTATTCAAAATATCCCGGGCTTTCAGAAAGCGCTATACTGTATTGAAGTTTAGCAGTATCTCTCGGAGCAACAATCACTGACTTTTCAGCCGTTGATAGCGCATTGTTCTTGCTCACCAATTGAATATTCAGACTTTCATCCGAGCTATTATACCAGCTCACTTCGCGCTGAATTTGTCTGAACTCCCCTTCAACCACTCCCAGGTCTACAAACTCCAATTCCTGAGCATAAGAAGTGCAGGTTAAAATCAGGCCCAGCAAAACAATAAAACTTCTAATCATCTACGATTCCCTCCTTTAATCATCATTCGACCAAAATTAAACGAACTAAGTTTGATTTGAGCCTGTCAGATTTATTTAATTTGCCCAAAATTTTATCAATGGCAAGAATTTTAACAGGAATACAGAGTTCAGGAAAACCTCACCTGGGTAATATTCTGGGGGCTATTCAGCCGGCAATAGAGCTTTCTAAAGATGAAAAGAACGAATCGTTCTTTTTCATAGCCGACTTACATTCTTTAACCACCATTAAAGACCCTCAGACAAGAATTGAAAATACCAATGCAGTTGCCGCTGCTTGGCTTGCCTTTGGTTTCGATACTAAGAAAAACACCTTCTATCGCCAATCCAGAGTACCTGAAGTTTGTGAATTGACCTGGTATATGAACTGCTATACGCCATTTCCAATGTTGGCGAATGCGCATAGCTTCAAGGATAAGTCTGACAGGCTTTCTGATGTAAATGCCGGCTTGTTTACCTACCCGGTGTTGATGGCTTGCGATATTTTACTCTATGATGCGAATATTGTTCCCGTAGGAAAAGATCAGAAGCAGCACCTGGAAATGACCCGTGATATTGCAAGCGCTATTAACCATCAATATGGCGATGTCTTTGTACTACCTGAGGCAAAAATCGATGAGAGCGTAATGACTATTCCGGGTATTGATGGACAGAAAATGAGTAAGTCTTACGGCAATACCATAGATATCTTTCAAGCCGACAAGGCACTCCGAAAGAACATCATGAAGATTGTGAGTGACAGCACTCCTCTTGAGGAGCCGAAAGATCCGGATTCCGATAACACCTTTGCGCTTTATTCTCTTCTATCCTCAGAAGCTCAGACTGAAGAAATGAGGCAGAATTACCTTAATGGCAACTATGGTTATGGACATGCCAAGCAGGCTTTATATGAGTTAATTATTGAGAAGTATGCCAAAGAACGTGCACTCTATAACGACTATATGAACAACCTTGACGAACTGGAAAAGGAACTGGCTATTGGTGAAGAAAAAGCATCGGCCATTGCAAGAGAGGTATTACTTCGAGTTAAAAAAGCTCTAGGCTTTGCCTAAAATATAATTAAGCTTACTTTTTCGACTTAAAAGTGCACCAATCAAGCGGTTGATGCGTTAAATTAGAGTCAAACGACTACACTATGAAAAAGCTTTTCCTCTCGGCCATATTATCATTAGCTATTTTCTCATGTGCATCAGATTCTGGTGAAGCAGAATTTACAGGAAATGAAGTGGCCTTTCAGATGATTCCGGGTTCAGTAAACGGAAATGAAACTTCTGGGTCATTAGTGATCAGAGAAAGAACTGGAGGAATTGCTCAAATTGAAATAAGATTGAACGGAGTTATTGCAAATGCCAATCATCCCGTTCACTTGCACTTTGGCAGTCTGGAAGATGATGGCAATGTTGCCACTCTTTTGAATCCTGTAGTTGAAGTGGATGGCATAGGGCAAAGTGTAACTATTCTTAATCAGCTAGAAAATGGCGAGGAAATAGATTACGCTAAGCTAATTGCTTTTGATGGAAGTATAAAAGTGCATTTCGAAGCCTCAGGACCACTGAAAGATGAGATTCTTGGCTCTACAAACATTGGGATTAATTCAGACCAGAATCAGGCCTATTTGAGCGGTGATAAGTCTATCACCATTTGCAATTCAGAGTATTAGCGAATAATCACCTTTCTTGTTTCGGCTGCCTTTTCAGGCCCGTATATCCTCAGTAAATAGACTCCATCCTTCATTTCGGATGTATTAATCTGCAGGAGCCCGGAATTGGTAAAATTACCTTCATAAATTACTCTGCCATTCGTATCTAACAATAACCAGGAAATCGTAGCCGGATCATTACCCTCAATAGAAACACTCAGATTTTGCCCAGCCTGAACAGGATTAGGATAGACATTCAAACGTCCTTGTATCCCCGTTCCATTCCAGACTACTGTTATTACTTCTGAATATTCATATTGGCCATTGAAGTCTACCTGCTTGAGTCTATAAAAAGTTCGGCCATTGAGCGGATATGAATCCACGAAAGAATAAAGCTGAATTGCAGAGCTATTTCCAAAACCTTGTTTCTGACCTATCTCTTTAAAATTCAGGCCATCAACCGACCGCTCAATTGAAAAGAAACTGTTATTCTCCTCAGTAGCTGTTTTCCATTTTAGCATGACAGAATTGACAGTCGCTTCTGCATTAAAGCTGATTAATTGCACCGGCAGCCTGTCCATCTTATCGTCCTGTGCATAAAGTACTCCCCAATACTCTGAATCAGAAATGGTGGCTGTATTATTGGTAGCATTTACAGTACCTATATCACTCCAGTCGTAAAACGATTCTCCAGGAGGTTGAGCATACAATGTGCCAATCATATCTGATTCAGTTCCCACGACATCATCATCTAGATATTGATAGCTAACGGTATAAAACGGTAAACTTATGTCATTGGCAGTTACTGTCCAGTAGCGTGTAATGTAGGCCGTTGCTTCCACTCCCTCATCATCGCCACCAAGCTCTTCATTTCCAGTACTTCTGTTAGGGTGTGCAGCATCAGTAACCGTAAATTCTAAATAGGCATTAGACCCCAAAGTAGCAGAGGTGATGACCATAGAGGTGATTGGTGAATAATCATCTGTGTCTCCTATGGGGAAAACCTTGTCGTCTCCTACAGCATCATAATATTGTCTCACCACTCCAGTGCTGGTTATTCTAAGCCAATCATTGGCATCACCTCCTGTTATGGTTGATGAAGCTCCCAACTCCAGGTCATAGGTTCCCAATACCGGGTCACCTTCAGTAATTGTCAGTGTTCCATTTACTCTAACATCAGACGACAGATTCAATCTGGTTGAACCTCCAGAAGCCATATCAACTATTACATTGTAATAGTCATTATTCGTTCCGGTTGTACCTCTCCATTGCTGGTTGGTTGTTCCTGCAAAAATCACCGTATTTCCAGTTGTTGTAGGGTCAAAATTGGTAATAGTGAAGTTGGTACCTGAACTATTATCTCCTGTATATGTGAAGGTACCTGCTGCACCATTTATGAATGTTCCGGAACCAGTCAAGGCCCTTTCTACTGTAAACAAGTTTACATTGGTGTAGCTTCCGGATGAGCTAATTTCAACGTCTTTGATGACCAATTCATTAGAACCTCCCAAAGTACCTGAAGTACTGGTCAAGGTATAAGTTGATGTCCCCGTTCCGGGTTCATTGTTGAAAGTTCCATTATTGGTAATGTTGCCCGAGACCGTGAAGTCCTCAGCTGTAGTTACATCCCAAGTTCCTGTGCCATTGACAAGTATATTACCTACTTCCTTAGT
>JABXIP010000298.1 GCA_013373005.1 Cytophagia bacterium
ACCATGGTTCAGGTTTCCAGGTTTATCGATGATCAGTACCTAGTTGAAATAGAAGCCACCGCCATCATTTCTGAAAACTAAGCTCTAACTCTCTGACCAACTCAGCCAACTCGCTCAACATCATCGCTGTAGCACCCCAAACTACTTCTCCCCGAACATCGAAATATGGTGAAAATATCGTGTAAGGAGGAAAACGCATTTCCTTTACTTTTCGGATAGAGTAGTCATTAAGGGCATTAATCGCCATAGGTAACACACCTTCCACTTCAATAGGATCTGGTATGAATTTGGGCTTTTCGCGAACCACCCCCACCGTAGGCAGTACTTTAAAATTGCTGGCAATAATGAATAATTCCGATAGGTTGCCAAGTACTTCAATTTGCTCTCTCGGCACACCAATCTCCTCATGTGTCTCCCTTAGTGCCGTATCAATCAGGTCGGTATCTACATTTTCTAGCTTACCTCCGGGAAAACTCACTTGTCCACTATGAGCACCATCGTATTCAGGCCTTTTCATCAATGGAATGTGTATCCCATGTTGGTCAGGATACAGCAGTACCATCACCCCTCCTAGCCTAGGTGGACGAATTGAGTTCTCCTTAAACCTTCTTTCATCGATCGGCTTGGGGGCCATTTTAACTTGAGCCTCCTTACCTGGCAAAGGTTCTTTCAATCGCTTTCGCAGTAATTCTATGAATGATTCAAAATCCTGATCGCTCACTTCTGGAATATATGTTGGCTTTTCAATCTTAAAGTAATAAACTAAGACACTAATTAATCGTTCCTAATAGATGGAGAATTGTTTTTTATGAAAAAAGCCTGCCTGACATTCCTTTTCCTCTTTATTGGGGCGTGTGTTTTAGCTCAATCGGAAAAAATCAGAATTGCCAAATTGCAATACAGTGGTGGTGGAGACTGGTACGCTAACAAGACTGCTCTCCCTAACCTTGCTAAATTCTGTAATGAGCAACTTGGAACCAACATCGATGAAGAAGATGCGGTAGTTCAAGTAGGCAGCCCAGAGCTATTCGATTATTCTTTTGTTTACATGACAGGCCATGGGAATGTGGTATTCAGTCCTTCAGAAGCAGAAAACCTTAGGAAATACCTTACCTCGGGAGGCTTTCTTCATATAGATGACAACTACGGTCTGAACGACTACATCAGGCTGGAAATGAAAAAGGTTTTTCCTGAACTGGAATTCATAGAATTACCTCTTGAGCACCCAGTATACCACCAGAAATTCGACTTCCCGAAGGGGATTCCCAAAATTCATGAGCACGATAACAAACCGGCTCAAGGATTTGGCCTGATTTATGAAGGTAAATTGGTGTGCTATTTCTCTTATGAAGCTGACCTAGGGAATGGCTGGGAAGATCAGCGTATACACAATGATCCTCAGGAAGTTAGATTACAAGCGCTGAGAATGGGCGCGAACCTAATCACTTATATTTTTACTGAGCTGTAAAAAAAAGCTAAATAAACTAACCCGTTAGTTTGAAAACTAGCTAAATAGTTTTATTATTGATACTTACGCAACAACTTTATTGATATGAAGGAATTAACAAAGGCTGAAGAACAAGTGATGCAGATTTTGTGGGATATAGAACAAGGCTTTGTCAAAGATGTTTTGGCGAAAATGCCTGAGCCTAAACCTGCTTACAATACTGTCTCTACAATTATCAGAATACTTGAAAAGAAAGGTTTTGTTGGCTATAAAGCCTATGGAAAAACCCACGAGTACTTCCCACTCGTAGACAAGAAGACCTACAGCAATTTTTATCTAAAGAATTTCATTGGAGGCTACTTCGGTGGTTCTTTCCAAAGACTGGTTTCCTTCTTTGCTCAGGAAAACGATATGGATATGCAGGACTTTGAGTCATTGATGGATCATGTAAAAACTGACTTAGATTCGGAAGAACAAAAATAGATGAAGCAGCATCCAACCATAGAGCTCTTAGAATCACTGAATTCAGCAGTGATTTACCTGATAGAATCGGCCACGTGTTTGGCTATTCTCTATCTACTCTATCATTTCATATTAAGAAGTGAGAAGAGTTTCCATTATAACAGAGCTTTCTTGTTGGCTGCACTTTTCATCTCCGTTTCTTTCCCAATGATGGAGTTTACCTACAATCCTGAAAGTACACCAGGGTTCTTCAACTCCATTCACCAACTAGGGAATGGTGTAGGCGATGAGCCTATCATTGAAGCCGAAAAAGCTTTCTCCTACACCATTACAGCAAAATCTGAAAGACCTTTCCTGCTTTGGTGGGAGGCTTTACTACTCCTTTACGTTACAGGAGTCACTTTTGGTCTTTTAAAACTTCTCATAAGAATCAGACAATTCAAAGAAGTAATCTGGTACAAAAGACACAGCACAAGGTTCAAAAAGAACTACTTCCTGGTAAATACTGAGGGCATGATGCCTACATTCTCTTTCTTTAATTACCTTTTCTGGGACAATTCTCAGGAATATACTGAAGAAGAGAAAGAGCAAATTCTAGCTCATGAAAAAGCCCATATAGATCAAAAACACTCTTTTGATATCATATTTATCGAAGTGTTAAAAGTGCTCTTTTGGTTCAACCCACTCATGTACTTGTATAAAAACCTTTTAGAAGAAGTACATGAATATGCTGCAGACAATGCAGTAATAGGTAAGAAAAACCCTGCCCTCTATTCACAGTTATTGGTAAGAACTGTCTTTAAGAAAATGGGTTTTGAATATGGTAGCTACTTTGGCAAAAACAAGACTCTTAAGAGATTGAATATGATGAAGAAGGTGGCCTCAACCAACTACTTCAAACTTTTAATCCCACTTCCTTTTGTAGCGCTTCTTTTCTTTATTTTCTCTTTCGATGCGATTCCTTCAGAGCAAGTAAGCGTTGAAGAGTATTCTGTAGAAAACGTATCTGTACTACAAGATTTACCAGAACCAGTGATTGGATTCGATAGCTGGAAGTCTTTCCTTGAAGAAAACATCAACTATCCTGAAGCAGCTAAGAATGCCAATGTACAGGGAGAATTGAAGTTGTCGTTCGATGTAAATCCTTACGGACTTATTGAAAACGCAAATTTCGATCAAAAACTAGGTTTTGAAACTGAGCAAGCGGTACTTGAGGTATTGAGAAGAACCGGAAAGTGGAAACCTGCTTATAAAGACGGCTTAGCTATTACCACACGAGTGGAGCTCCCAATAGTATTCAAAAAGTCTTAATTAAACTTCCTATTAAAGATTTCTGAGGCTATAAAGGCCTTTTTGGCAGAGTCCAAATCACTGAACATCTCAGCATAGTCGCTTTCTACTTCTTCCTCCTCTACTTCAAAATGTGCAAAGCGATCGTTGAACTCAGAACGAATTCTAGCAGCTTCTAGCTCAGCCTCTTTCCTCCTCTTGTCTGTCTTCTCCTTCGCAATTTCATAAGAAGACTTATATGGAGAAACCTCCTCAACCTCTAATGGCTCCTCAATGATAACTGGTTGAGGAACTGGGTTTTCATATTTCTTTTGGCCTGTAAACT
>JABXIP010000373.1 GCA_013373005.1 Cytophagia bacterium
CCAATTCATTGATCAAATATTTGCTAGATCATGCGGAAGAAAGAGATTGGCACGTAACAGTAGCTGATTATGCCCTGCAGCTGGCTGAAGAAAAAGTAAAGGGTTCTGAAAGAGGTTTTGCTGAGGCCCTTGACATTACCAATGATGCCGAACGGCAGGGGCTTGTAGCTCAAAACGATATTGTAGTTTCAATGTTACCTGCCAAATTTCACCCTATTGTAGCGGAGGATTGTTTGAAACATGGAAAGCACCTTTTTACAGCTTCTTATGTGTCGGCCGATATGAAGGCTTTGCACGAAAAGGCAGAAGAGAAGGGTCTTCTTTTTTTGAATGAATGTGGACTCGATCCGGGATTGGATCACATGTCTGCCATGAAGGTGATAGACCATATCCGTAAAGACAAAGGGCTAGAGCTTCGGGCTTTTGAGTCCTTCTGCGGTGGGCTTTTGGCTCCAGACCCTAAAGATGATAATCCTTGGCAGTATGGCTTCACCTGGAATCCAAGAAACGTAGTGCTGGCAGGTCAGGGTACTGTGAAGTTTATACAGGAAGGCCGATATAAGTACATACCCTATCAGAAGCTTTTCAGAAGAATAGAGATGATTCATATTCCGGGTCATGGTTATTTTGAGGGTTATGCCAATCGAGATTCATTGATGTACCTGGATGTTTACAAGCTGCGGGGAATTCAGACCCTTTATCGTGGTACTTTGCGCAGACCCGGGTATTGTAAGGCCTGGGATGTTTTCGTGCAATTGGGAGCTACTGATGATACTTACCAGATGGAGGGAGTGGAAGGAATGACTCACCGACAGTTCATGAATTCATTCCTCTCTTTCAATCCACATGATTCAGTTGAGTTGAAATTGGCTCACTACCTGGGCTTAGACCTCGATGGTCCTGAAATGCACAAACTGCAATGGCTCGGCATGTTCGATGAGGAAGAAGTAGGGCTGATGAAGGGTACACCGGCTCAGATTTTGGAACACATTCTCAAGAAGAAGTGGACTATCACCCCGGACAAAAAGGATCAGATTGTGATGTGGCACTTGTTTGACTATGTTGAGAATGGAGTAACAAAACGGATTCGCTCTGCCATGGTCACTACCGGGGAGAATGCTAGGGAAACAGCCATGTCCAAAACTGTTGGTTTGCCCTTGGCTATTGCCATTAGGTTGTTTTCTGAGGGTAAGATTAAAGCAAGAGGTGTACAGATTCCGATTACCCCGGAATTTTACAGCCCCATTTTAGAAGAGCTAGATCAGCAAGGTTTTCAATTTATTGAGGAAGAGGTGGAGGTAGATTAAGCTCAGTTATCCTTCTTCTTCCTCTTAAAGATATTGCCTATTTTCTTGAAGAGGCCCTCTTTCTTCTGGGGTTCACCGGAGAGTGTATCGATCTGAATTCGTGTGGTCTTTGGTTTGTCTGTGTTGACGAAAATTCGTTTCAGCAATCCTGGCTCTTTCTCAGGAGTGCAATTCATCATGTTCATTATCCGGATTGAAGGAGGTGAGAACCTAGCTCTTGCAATATTCTGCAGGTCTTCTGACTTATTCATCTTCTGCTGAAAAAGTGCATAAATAGGCAGGGCCGAGTTTGCTCCCTGACCCATGGTGGTATTTCTGAACCCTATTCTGTGGTCATCGGCACCTACCCAGGTTACAGTGAGTAGGCGAGGAGTAATGGCCACAAACCAGCCGTCTTTGTTATCCTGTGTGGTGCCTGTTTTACCGGCAATATCGTTGGAAAGACCGTACTTCCACCTGAGTCTCTGGGCAGTCCCTTCGTTCACTGTGCCCTTCATCATCTCCAGCATCATCTGCCGGGTAGCTTCAGAGAATACTGACACTTCATCTATTTGAGGGGCGAATCTTTCAAGAACATTCCCATTGGCATCTTCAATATGGCTGATAAAATAGGGTTGGGCAGGCTTACCGCTGTTCATAAATGAGGTGTAAGCCTTGGCTAGCTCCATCATGTTGATTTCTGCGGTTCCCAAAGCGATTGATGGTACGTAGGGAATATCTGATTGAATGCCCATGCGATGAGCCAAATCCACAATTTCAGAAATGCCTGCATCTTCCATCACCTTAACAGCCACGGTGTTAATGGATTTAGCTAATGCCGTCTTCATGGCATAATCCATCTCGTACGATTCACCACCGGAATTGGTAGCCGTCCAGTCGTTATAGTTCGTGTAGGTTACTTGTTGTCCAGAATAATAGTCGCAAGGCTGTTTACCCTTTTCAAGAGCTGCAGCGTAAACAATTGGCTTGAAGGTGGAACCCACCTGTCGCTTGGCCATGCCTACATGATCATATTGAAAATGCTCGTAATTGATGCCGCCTACCCAGGTGCGGATAGCTCCGGAATAAGGGTCTACCGATAATACCCCGGCTTGCAAGAATTTAAGATAGTGCTTTACGCTATCCAGGTGGCTTGCTTCTACCACTTTGCTTCCGTTCCAATCCCAAAGTTCAATCGGATGTTTGAAGTTGAGCGAATCTTGTATCTGTTTCTCAGTGAGCTTTTGAACTACCAGCTTTTTGTAATAAGGAGACCTCCTCAGTGCATCGTTGATTACCCTTTGATCCTTTAACCACGGTGCTGATTGGCCGTAACTATTTTCAAATTCTTTTTGTAGGGTTTTAAGGTGCTCAGCATAGGCCTCTTCGGCCATTTCTTGCATTTCGTAGTTCAGTGTGGTGTAAATCTTTAGTCCACTGGTGTGAAGATTGAGCTCAGTGCCATTTTCTTTATTGTAAGCTTTCAGCCACGATTCAAGCTTCTTCTGTAAGTTGGCACGAAAGTAAGGGGCCATACCGGCATCGTGGTTGAACGAAAAGTAGTTGATTTTAACCGGCCTTTTTGAGCTAACCTGCCGCTCTTCGTTCATCAAATACCCATAGCGCTCCATTTGAGCAAAGACTGTGTTTCTTCGATTTAAGGATCTTTCAGGAAAGAGTCTTGGGTTGTAATAGTGAGGAGACTTTAGCATTCCTACAATCACTGCGCTCTCTTCAAGGGTCAATTCACTGGCCCGCTTGCCGAAGAACTTTTCTGCAGCACTTTCTACCCCAAAGGTATTGTCACCGAAAGGAACGGTGTTCAGATAAAGGGTAATGATGTCTTCTTTCTTATAGATTTTCTCAAGGCGGGTAGCACAAATAGATTCTTTGATTTTGCTTACAGGCATTGAGAATATGCCATGATCCTTCCTTGGGTAAAGGTTTTTGATGATTTGCTGCGATAGGGTACTTCCACCTCCAGCCGATTCATTGCCCATCAGTATGGTTTTGAAGATTACCCGAAGTAAACTTCTTCTATCGACTCCATTGTGCTCAAAGAATCGGGCGTCTTCTGTAGCAATGAGAGCATCTACCAGATGATCTGGAAGCTCTTCATAGGTTACGGGTTGTCTGTCGAATATGAAGTATTTACCGATGAGCTCACCATTTTGAGCAAACACTTCTGTGGCTTCACTTTGGCGAATATTGGCGAGTTGATCTTTGGATGGAAGGGGCTCCCAGAATTCGAGTAGTACGGTGAGGTAAAATCCGAAAAGAGCCAGAACTCCTGCCAAGCCCGTTAAGGCTATCCATTTGATCCAACGCTTTGTATTTATCTTCTTTTTTCTGGCTGACATGGACTTAGGTGAAAACGTATCTGCCTGATATTTCTTGCAAAAATAGTGGAATAGTTTCCCACTCTACATACGAGCACTTAATTTGGCGGTTACATGGAACCGAAATCTAAATTCTTAAAGCGTCCTGAGGTTGTTGAAGTGGTGAAAAACTTGCTCGAGGCTGATATTCCAATGGCTTATGATTTCGAGCGGCACCGATATAGTTGGGAAGAGCAGGGCAAGGAATTTTCAATGAGGTTGCCCATCACCATTTATTCCACAGAGTCTGGTCAAATTGATTTCAATCGGCAGGTAGTTTACCTAATGCTGCTTGTGCAAAGCGGAAGTGCTTCTGTTGGAGTTTTTGAGCATGAGAAATGTCTTTCTCATAAGGTGTTTAGCTCTTATATGGTCAGGAAGAAGCAAGGGAAGAGTCAGATTAAACACCTGAAAACGAAGGGTAAGTCGAGAGCTGGTTCCAGAATGAGATTGGCTAGTGGGGCTGAAATGTTCGATAATGTGAATGATAGACTCCAGCGACATTTTGATGAACATGACTTTGATAGAATAGCATTCAGTTGCTCCAAGATTTTGCTTCCGCATTTGTTTGGTGCAAAAGTGGAGCCGCCATTCGATAAGAAGGATTCGAGAATTTATAAGATACCAAAGCACCTGCATCA
>JABXIP010000431.1 GCA_013373005.1 Cytophagia bacterium
AAATGAAGAATGACTACCTACCCTACTCTATTGAATTGGGTAGATCTTGGGTTCAACCTGAATATCAGCCTTCGGTGAATCCACGAAAAGGTGTTTTTGGTTTAGCGAATATTTGGGATGGTCTTGGTGCATTAATAACCCGTTATCCTGAAATGAAATATTTCTTCGGTAAGGTTACCATGTACAAAACCTATAACACTGAAGCTCGCGATATTCTATTGGCTTTTATGGCCAATTACTTTCCGGATCAAGAAGCGCTTTGTACTCCGAAACCTGAGCTTTTTGCCGGTTTTGACGATTCCATTTTTAAAGAGCATTTTCAAGGAAATATTCCTTTTAACGAGGGATTTAAGATGCTCCATAAGTTACTGAAAGACAGAGGGGAATGGATTCCACCTTTAATTAATATTTACATGAATTTGTCATCTACTATGATGACTTTCGGAACAGCATTTAATCCTGATTTTGGTGGCGTGGAAGAAACCGGTCTAATGGTAACTATTGCAGATATTCATGAAGACGTGAAAGAGAGGCACATTACGGACTATAAGCGTCCGGAGGTACTCAACTAGTCTTTAACAGATTATTCAATAATGGATTTGATATACTCAGTGAGTAATCTTACTCCATAGCCTGTTGCACTTTTCATTTTAGCATAAGAAGAATCACTATAAGCTACACCCGCTATATCAAGGTGTAACCATGCAGGATGATCTTCTGCAAACACTTCGAGGAATTTAGCTGCTGTAATAGCTCCGGCAATGGGCTTACCACTATAATTCCTAATATCAGCTATGTCGGAATGTAAATCAGATTTAAAGTCATCAAAAAGTGGCAGTGGCCATACTCTTTCATGAGTTTCAAAACCAATGTCTGAAAGTGCATCTTTCAGGTCTTCATTATCGCTGAACATAGCTGCGGCTGTATAACCTAGTGTACCAATGCTACTTCCTGTCAAGGTCGCCAAATCAATAATTTGGTCGGGGTTAAAGGCTTTGATGGTGTAATTGATAGCATCTGCCAGCACCAAACGGCCTTCTGCATCAGTATCTATTACCTCTATGGTTTTACCTGAGTAAGAATTGATGACATCTCCGGGTCTTATGCTATTGGCATCCACAGCATTTTCTGCACTGGCCACCACACCAATCAGTTGAATCGGTAATTTGAGTTTGGCCGCCAGCTCTATGGCCCCAAAAACTGCAGCTGCACCACCCATGTCAGATTTCATATGATGCATATTGTCAGAAGGTTTAATAGAAAGGCCACCGGTATCGAAGGTGATTCCTTTGCCTACCAAGGCAAGAATTGGATAATCGCCCTTTCCTTCTGGTTTGTATTCCATCTGAATCAATCGTGGCTCAGAATTACTGCCCTGACCAACTGCTAGCAGAGCATGAAAGCCCTGTTCTTCGAGTTGGGTTTTATCAAATATTGTGGCTTTGAACCCGAAGCGCGATCCTGAATCAATGGCCCAATTGGCAAGATATTCTGGGTTTTTGATGTTGCTAGGTGCATCTACCAAAGCTTTGATTGCGTTTACCGTCCGGGCTGTAGCTCTTGCTTCCACAGCTAGACTTTCATTATAAGTTTTAGAGTAGATGTGGCATTCTACTTCATTGTTAAGAAAGGAATTAGATGACCGCTTACCACTTTTTAAACTACCGATATCATATTTAGAGAGTACCAGCCCATAAATGGCTGAATACAGTAATGAAGAATCTAAATGATCGAGATAAAGAGTGATGGATCCTTTCCATGCTTTGTTTCTTTTATGGCTAATCCAGCGAAAAGCTTCATGCGCCTGACTCAAATCTTTTTCCTTTCCTAAGCCAACCAAATAGAGTGTCTTATCTCCTTCAACTCCAGGCAAAGTATTGATTTGCTTAAACTTACCACTAAAGTCAGGTTTTCCTTTAATGCCGGTTATCTCGGTAATCAAATCATAGTCAACTTCATCTTGAAGAAATGGTATGAGAATGAATTGTGCTGACTTAAGATCTTCAATTGGCTTGATGATTTTCATGTCGAAAGATAAAAATTCCTGATTCGAGGAGCCGATTTTCAGATGGTTTTCTCCAATTCAGACTGAAAGAAATCTATTCGTTTCATCTACACTGGCAAGTTGACCTTCAGTTAATTATATTCGCAGCCAATTAATCGAACAGCATGCGACTCGGACAACTCTCCAGAAAACTTGATGTAGACTCAGAAGCGATTGTAAAGCTCATTGAAAAGAATTTCAGGGAGGTGAACAATCATCCCAATATTAAGATCTCTGATGAGGAGTTGGAATTTGTCGTGCAACACTTCGCGCCCGCCCAACCTGAGCCTGAAGAAAGCAAAGAAGCAGATGTTGTTACTGAAGATGTAGCTGAAAACACGCCTGTGGAAGATGTTACAGAAGAAGAGCCAAAAACAGAAAAGCCTGCCTTTGTTGAAGCGCTAAGACCAAAAGTGATTACACTAGAGGAAGAATTTAACGAGAAGAAGAAGGAATTGGAAACCTTTAAGGCAGAGAAACCTGAGCTTGAAGGACTGAAAGTGGTTGGCAAAATAGACTTACCTGAGCCTAAGCCAAAAGCACTGAAGGAACCCAAAGAGGAAAATACACCAAATGGTACTCAAACCATCGATGAGCGGGGTCTAAGGCAACGAAATCAGAAAAAAGGCAATCGTAAGAACAACAACCGAAATCCTGTTGAGGCTGCCAGAAAGAGGGCTGAAAATCAATCTAAAAGAGAAAAGGAAGCTCATCTGAAGAAGCTCAAAGAGCAGAAGAAAAAGCACTACGAGGAAACCGTTAAAGCCAAAATTGCCGACAAGCCAAAGAAGAAGAAAAAGAAGAAGTTTGTGGAGCAGCAGGCTGTTCAGGCTACCCAACAATCTTCAAAACATCAAACTCCAAAATCGTCAAACCCAATTGTTCGATTCTGGAAATGGCTGAATGGTGACTACGACAAGTTTAATTGATTCTTTTCACTGAATTCAATTAACCCTATTTTTGGCATTCATTGAATGCAGTTTACCTATGGACTTATTCAAAATAATTGAACCAAGCTCTGAACGGGTTCCTATTATAATCAGTTCGCCCCACTCGGGCACTTTTTTTCCTAAAGAAGTAGCCAGCCAATTGCGTCCTGAACATGTAGCCAATCCTGACGATACTGACTGGTTCATCCATCAGTTGTATGATTTTGCTCCGTCAATAGGAATTAAAATGATCTGCGCCAACTATAGCCGTTGGGTCATTGACCTGAACCGTGACCCTGAAAGTGCCCCACTTTATAACGATGGCCGCGTAATTACCGGCCTTGTACCATCAACCAACTTCAATGGTGATCCACTTTATATAAGTGAAGTGCCTGATCAAAATGAGATTAACCGTAGGCTTGAGGCTTATTACCTTCCCTATCATAGAAAGGTGGAAGAACTTATTTTGGAAACCAAAGCTCAGTTTGGAAAAGCACTTTTGTTCGATGCTCATTCTATTAGAAAAGTGGTTCCAGGAATTAGAAAGGAAGCTTTTCCAGATTTAATTCTTGGTGATAATGATGGAAAATCGGCCAGTGAGGAAGTAATTAATGCTGCATATACTGCTTTGGGTACTTCCGGTAAGGATCTTCAGCACAACCATCCTTTTAAGGGAGGTTATATTACCAGATCGTTCGGAAAGCCATCGAAAAATATGCATGCCCTGCAGTTGGAGATGGCAAAGACCAATTATATGGATGATAGCGAAACAGTGTATGACAATGACAGAGCTGGCCAGACTCGCGAAACACTAAAACATGTTTTCGAACAACTAATTGAGGTATTAAGCTAATGAAATCATATCAGTTTAAAGGGCTACTCACGGAAAACGGATGGCTCGAAAATGCCACGGTTGAAGTAGATGAAAATGGACTCATCAAGGCCATTTCTAAAGATTCAGAAGGTGAAGTAGTTAACGGATATGCCCTACCTGGCTTCCAAAATGCACATTCACATGCCTTTCAATATGCCATGGCAGGGCTGGCAGAATTGCATGAAGGAACCGGAGTTCCAGATGATTTCTGGAGCTGGAGATCTTCTATGTACGATTTGGCATTGCAGGTTTCTCCTGAGCAGCTAGAAGACATTGCTGCCATGCTCTATTCAGAAATGTTGAGACATGGATATACCGCTGTGGCTGAGTTTCACTATGTGCATCATGATAAGGACGGAAAGGCTTATTCCAATTTAGCTGAACTTGGAGAGCGATTAGTAGCCGCTGCGAACAAAGTTGGAATTCACATCACTTTGGTTCCGATGTTCTATCAAATGGGAGGTTTTGGAATGCCTGCTGAGGATAAGCAAAGGAGGTTTATTTCAAAAACCATTGATGATTATTACAGACTTTTAGAGAGTAGTGAACTAGCAACCCAAGCCTCTGATAGAGCCAATATTGGTTTGGGAATTCATTCCTTACGAGCAGTAAAGCCTGAGGATATTATCACTGTTTGTAATGATTTTAATGGCGACAAACCCTTTCATTTTCATGTTTCTGAACAACTCAAAGAGATCGAGGATTGCTTGGCATTTCATAGTAAACGTCCGGTTCAGTGGTTATTAGATAATGCGGAAGTAAATGAGCATTACCACTTAGTTCACGCTACCCATCTAGACGACTCTGAAGTGGCTGGAATTACCGGTTCTGG
>JABXIP010000005.1 GCA_013373005.1 Cytophagia bacterium
TCAAAGTTCAATGATAGCATCAGAATGAAGGAAATAGTATACTCCAGCACCTTTTCCAAGGCTGATTTCTATGACCACTTTCAATGGGATTCTATCTTTCAGCCTAAGTATGAAATTCTCAAAATTGAAGAGAAAGCTGACGGAACCATTGACATGGAAATATCAAAACAAGGTCCGAGAATACTTTTCCTCAATGAAAAACCAACCGTTAATCATGAGATAATCAGTTTTGAGAAAGGAAAAATTCGGGAGGTTCATATTCTTGAATACATTGTATTTGATGAAGAAACCTGGTCTAGAAAGCGCCAGAATCTACTGGACTGGATTGACGCCAATCACCCGGAGCTAAATGGCTTTATCCATGACCAAACCAAACAAGGAGCATTGAATTACCTCAAGGCCTTAGAGTACTATAAGATGGCAATGGATGGCAATTAATTTCGCATCTTTAGGTATGATACTCAGAAACCTACTGCTTAGCCTAACTTTTCTTTTCTGCTTCAGCTGTACCGCATCTCAGCCTGCTGAAACAACTCAATCAAAATCAGAGCTTATCCAACATACAGTCATGTCTGAAGGGCACCCCATGGCCGTTTGGGAAAAGCGTGCGAAAGATGCAAAAGGTGTTATACTCTTTGTTCACGGTAGAACCTGGAGTGGAGTCCCTGACTTTGACCTGCAGGTAGAAGGAGAAAATCTTTCACTGATGGATGGTCTGGTGGAAAAGGGCTATACCACCTACGCTGTAGACCTGAGAGGTTATGGAGCCACTCCAAGAGATGAAACCGAATGGCTTTCTCCCACCAAGGCAGCTCTGGATATTAATTATGTAATGGAGTGGATTTCTGAGGAAAATGGCGGACAAAAGGTTCACCTTTTCGGCTGGTCTATGGGCTCCACCTCTTCCCTACTGGCCACAACTAAAGATGACAGCCATATCGCCACACTGACGGTCTTTGGTTTCTGGATGGATTTGGATCAGACCATTCCGGAGGACAAACCGGGAATGGCACCTGCCAAAATAATCAATACCACAGAAGCAGCCGCCAGCGACTTTATAACGCCTGGTAGCATCAGCAAAAAAGCAATTGACACCTATGTTGAAATGGCACTTAAAGCCGATCCCGTAAAAGTTGACTGGCGCAGGATGAACGAATTTCATCAAATTGATCCTTCAGTAATTTCGGTTCCGGTCTTGTTATTACAGGGTGAATTTGACCCTATTGCTCCAACCGATGTTCAGGCTAGGCTTTTTACCAGATTGAAAACCGGTAACAAAAGCTGGATTGTAGTAGCCGGAGGAGATCATGCCGCATTTATGGAAACTCCCAGAGATTATTTCATTCAATCTTTAGCGAATTTTCTGGATCAGTTTCCCCAATAGAGTTCCACACCCCCTTCTTCATTCTGGTTTGATTGTACATGACGATGAAACTATCGATATTGAAGAGTAAGGATTCTAAACAAAAAATTATCAACATGAAAGCACCTTATACCTGCCTGTGGTTTGAAAACCAAGCCCTTGAAGCCGCAGAATTTTACTGTAGCCTATTTGATAACTCTAAAATCATTTCTCAAAACGGATTTATGGCTCAATTCGAACTGAATGGACAGAAATACATGACCATGAACGGTGGCCCCAAATACAAACTTAGCCATGCGGCTTCCATTGTTGTGGAATGCGAAACCCAAGCAGAAATAGATCAATATTGGGCAAAACTCACCGATGGCGGTGAAGAAGGCAGATGTGGTTGGTTAACCGACAAGTTTGGACTTTCGTGGCAAATTATCCCGAGTAAGCTCGGCAGCTTTTTTGCCGACCCCGAAAAGGCAGGACGCGTTCAGGAAGCTTTTTCCAAAATGAATAAGATAGATATAGCCATTCTAGAGAATTGCTAATAATTAAAAGTTAGAAAGATGAAGTGGACTTATGGAATTCAGCAAAAAATGACAGCCGCTGCCGTTTTAGCTACAGTTATGGCATTGATTATCATTAACAATATCTCTGAAAGAAGGAGGTTCCAAAAGCTGGAGTCGTCCATATCATCTATCTACCAAGACAGGCTGCTAGTGGAAAGCTATATATTCAAGCTTTACAACAATCTGCAAAATCAAAATGACTATCTACAAAACAACATGGGGTTTGACGCTTCCGCTCAACTAAAGGCATTGAAAGCTGAGAGAGATGAGTTGGTGCATCTTTACTCAGAAACCTACCTTACGCCAGATGAAGAACTACATTTCGAGGCCTTGCAAAAGACTTTGAATGAATTCGACAACAATAGCGGCAATAGAAACCTGACTAATAAAGAAGCGATTGAACACCTCAACGCCCTTTCTAATATTCAAACGGATGAAGGAACTTCTCTTTGGAGTAAATCGGAGAGATTAATTTCAGGAAGCCAAATTTCTTCCAAATTCGAGATGGCCATTATCATTTGCCTTGGCATCATTATTCAGGCTTTGATATTTTCTTCAAGGTCGTTGAAACCAAAAACGGTAATTCAGAAGCATCATTTGAATTAAGAGATTGAGCGCAGCCGATCCTTCGGTTGTGATCATACTGGAAAAGCGCCTCTTCCGATCTCGGACTTTTCCACCCCTAAATCCCTGGAGTGGCAGCACTTTAGCAGTTCAGCTGGAGACTCTTCGCTTCAATCGGTCTGGCTTAACAGCCGCCCGATTACCGCTCTGAGTGACGCTTACCAAAACTGATTTCCTATCTTCGGTCTTCAAGCTTCAAGCTTCAAGCCTCAAGCTTCCAGCTTCTAAATATCCCAGTCATCATTGATTTGGGCGATGGTATGGTGGGCTGTCATATCATATTGGCAAGGAACCACAGATACATAGTTATTATCTACTGCCCAGACATCGGTATCTTCACCTTTGTCGTTATTCACGAAGTTGCCGGCCAACCAGAAATAGGGTCTACCATAAGGATCTTTGCGGTGGTCGAACTCCTCTTCCCAATGCGCCTTTGCCTGCCGACAGATTTTGATCCCTTTAATCTTATCATTCCGCTTAGGCGGAAAATTTACATTCAGGGCCACGCCTTTGGTCAAACCTTTAGAAAGCACCTCTTCAGCTATTTTCTTTACATATTCTCTGGTATGAGAAAAGTCTGCATCATGAGAAAAATCGGCCAATGAATAGCCAATAGACGGATAACCTTCAATGGCACCCTCAATGGCCGCAGACATGGTTCCGGAGTAAAGAACACTTACAGCCAGATTACTGCCATGATTAATACCACTCACCACCAAGTCTGGGGTTCTATCTTTCAAAACATGGTGCTTGGCCAGCTTCACACAATCTGCCGGTGTTCCTGAACACTTATAAGATTCTATGTTCAGGTCATCAAATAGTGTTTCCCTGATTAACCTAAGCGGTTCTCCAATGGTAATGGCATGCCCCATACCTGACTGCGGACTATCGGGAGCTACCACAATCACCTCCCCTAACTCGGACATTACTTCGGTTAAAACACGGATACCGGTAGATACGATACCATCATCATTGGTAACAAGAATTAGTGGCTTTGACATAGTTCAAAGATATTGTTTATGCTGAACTCAATAGAATTCCGGGAAAAATGTTTCAGGGAAAATTAAAGGTTGTTCAACTGATTGTAGTAGCCAATCAGTTTGGTAAGGTCCTGAAGCTTATCCACCTTCAATTTCTCGCCTTTAATAAATTTTCTTAGTTCTGATTGATGGTTAGGGAAAGCTCTGATTACCTCGTTCCTATTATCTCCCAATTTGGAAAGGTTGGCTTCTCCATCAATTAACCATAAGTCGTAAGCAAGATACCTGAAGGTTACCATTGAGTTGGTAGGGTCGTAGAAAGGGTCATAGATGCTTCTTCTAAAAGAAGATCTGCTGGAGGTTCTGGATCTAGTAGCAATAAACTCACGAGCCACCAGAGAGGTTTCTCCTTCATAAATAAGCTCAAAAATTCGAGGTCTTTTGTATCCGGTTTGATTGACGACCGGCACAGAGTAGAAACGTCTTTGTCCTCTATCCTGTCCACCATCAATATGGAATGACTGAAATTGGTTGGCACTCAGCGTTGTTACATTGGTTTGACCCGTTTCGATCAGAAGAATAACATCGGCATCAAGATCGTATTTTATTCGGCCTTTCAACTCCTGACCATCATTTAGTGTAACAGAACCAATATGGAATCTTTCGCTGGGAAATTGTTGGGCCAGCGTGCAGGTTACAGAAAAAACCAACATCACAAATAACAGGGCAGCTCTCATCTCTCTTTATTAACAACGCGATGCTCAGAGAATGTTTCGTTTTTGGGATGAAGGATAGTGATTTTTTACAATTTCTTCATCTCCACATATTCCAGAATCTCTAAGCCATAGCCAATTAAACCTACTCTTTTTTGAGGATTATTGGAAATGAGCTTGATTTTTGAAATTCCGAGGTCTCTCAAAATCTGAGCACCAACGCCATAATCTTTGGTATCCATCTTAAGACCAAATTTACGGTTCAAAGGTTGGTCGGTTACACCATCTTTTTGCAACATGCTCATTTCATGAATAAGCCTTTGCCCTCTGGCATTCTGATTCATATAAAGCACAACTCCTTTACCCTCCTTCTCAATCATGCGAAGCGCATGTTTAATTGGATTACCGGAATCGAACTTAAATCCGAAAATATCTCCCAAAGTGCTTGATGAATGCACTCGTACCAACACTGGCTCGTCTGGCTCCCACTCACCTTTCACCACAGCAAGGTGCATTTCATTGGTATTGATTTGCTTATATGCCTGAAGGTGGAAGTCTCCATATTCCGTAGGCAAGTCAATACCCATGTCTCTTTCAATGAGGCTTTCATTGGCCAGTCTGTAAGAGATGAGGTCTTCAATAGAAACCAGTTTCAAATCGAACCTTTTGGCTACTTCTACCAAATCAGGAAGGCGAGCCATGCTGCCATCCTCATTCATAATCTCTACCAAAACTCCAGCTGCATTCAATCCGGCTAAGCGAGCCAAATCAATCGCTGCTTCAGTGTGACCCGTTCTTCGAAGTACACCACCTCTTTTTGCTCTTAGTGGAAAAATGTGCCCTGGCTTACCCAACTCTTCAGGTCTGGTGGCAGGGTCTACCAAAGCCTTTACGGTTTTGGCTCTGTCTGAGGCGGAAATACCGGTGGTACAACCATGACCAATCAAATCGACTGAAACGGTAAAAGGGGTTTCGTAAGCCGCGGAGTTATTATCAACCATCAGGTTGAGGCCTAATTCATCACATCGGTCTTCAACCACGGCAGCACAAATAAGTCCGCGGCCGTGAGTAGCCATAAAGTTGATGATCTCGGGAGTAATCTTATCTGCAGCGCAAATGAAATCGCCTTCGTTCTCACGATTCTCATCGTCTACCACAATGATCACCTCTCCGTTCTTAATGGCCTCAATGGCCTCCTCAATGCTATTAAGCTTAATTTCCTCAGACATATCTTTTCTAAAAGCCCTGCAAAGGTATAAAGTTCAATGGGGCTAAAAAATCATTATGAAATCACTGTTCCCAACTCATCGTTGATCTCCTTCAACATCAGTTTCAAATGCTTGTGCATTCTCATTAGCTCTTCCTGTTCATCCTGGTTTTTAGACTTCTTGAGCGTCTCCTCATTCTGATGGATAAGCGACTCAAGCTTCTTCCTTTTCAACCTAAGAATGGCCGAATAGGCTGCATTAGGCAAGTCTTCAGATTCATGAATAGTGCTGATTTTATGCTTCTGCTCCCAGCCTTCACTCACAAAGTATTTCATCTCCAACAGATCGATCACCAATTGGCTCATGTTTGGATTTTCCGGACCTATAAATTTGTCCGGTTCCAACTTAGTGCCTGAGTGAACCAGCTGAGCCGCCAGATTAAGCGTTTGCTCAATCATTTCATTTTCGAAATTGATCGATTCTGTTTCTCCCAAAATGAATTCGCCAATACTCATCTCCTCATCAAAAGGCTCGTTACCATAGTTGATTACCAAGCGAAGACACTCTCTTTCTACAGGAAAAGCCAGTGTACCAATGTCAGGTTTTTCCTGTGGTGGTTGAACTGGAGCGACAGGTTCAACATCCTGATAAACTTCCTGATTCCTGTCCTTTCGTTGTTTCTGAATGATGAGCTTATTCAGCTCACTAAGCAACACCTGTTCTTCAACATCCAACAAGTTGGCACAGGCAGAAACATAAACCGACCTTTTGATTCCATCAGGAATGAGGGAAATACTTTCAATGATATCGCGAATTACCTGAACCTTTTTAGTAGGGTCGGTTTGCTTACCACCATCTGTAAGAATATCGGTCTTGAAGGTGAGAAAGTCGCGGGCATTATTCTTCAGATAATCCTGAAAGGCATCGGAAGTCATGGTTCTGGAGAAACTATCCGGGTCTTCACCATCAGGGAAAACCACTGCATGAACATCCAGATCATGTTCCAGAATCATATCAATACCTCTAAAAGAGGCCTTGATACCGGCACTATCACCATCGTATAGCACCGTAATATTTTTAGTATAGCGGCTGATGAGCTGAATTTGCTCTTTGGTCAAACTCGTTCCGCTACTGGCAACCACATTGTGCACTCCAGCTTGATGCATGGAGATCACATCAGTATAACCTTCTACCAAGTAGCACAGATCTTCATTACGAATGGCCTGACGCGCCTGATGAATTCCATAAAGAATATTACTCTTATGGTAAACATCGGTCTCTGGAGAGTTGATGTATTTAGGCTGCTTCTTATCACTTCTCAGCGTTCTGGCACCAAAAGCGATGACTTTACCCGCAACGTTCTGTATAGGGAACATCACTCGGCCTCGGAAGCGATCGTAAGTCTTATTCTCTTGTTTGAGAATCAGGCCAGCCTTCTCCAGTATTTCTTCTCTGTGTCCTTTGCTCTTAGCCTCTTTCAGCAGTGCATCCCATTGGTCGAGCGAGTAACCCAACTCAAATGTTTTGATAGTCTGCTCAGTAAACCCTCTTTCCTTAAAGTAGCTTAAGCCAATCGACTTCCCCTCATCAGAATCGAA
>JABXIP010000139.1 GCA_013373005.1 Cytophagia bacterium
AAAGAAACGCTTTCTACCAAATCGTCTTCCAGCGCATATAATTGGTTGGAAGATATGTTCCATGTAACGAGTCTTGGCTGCTCATCAGATTTCTGACTTGTAATCTGTTGTTGAGTGATTAACTCATCAACATCTGTGTGCCAAATTTCTACTTCAGGGGCTTCTTCAGAGGTGAAGAATACCTGTCCATCTTCCTTTGGTAAATCCGATTTTCTGTTGCCTTTAAATATTTCAAAGAAGATATTCTGACCATTATCTGTCCACCTAACAGATCTGCTACTAGGAATAAAATGGTCATCTGCTAAGGCGAAAACATCTGAGGCCTTCATTTGCTTCATAGTTTCACCCTTGATATTTAGGTTTTGCCAAATGACAATGTCATAAGAGCTTTCTTCCAGACTATCTAGTTCTGCTTTCCTGGTTACTAACAAGTCGGTCGACTCATCTCTCCAAATAGGATTTCCGAATTCCGCTTCCTCGGTCAACAGCATTTTTATTTGCCCATTTGTTGGGTTGAAAAGCTGCACACCATTACCCACTTTACTTTTGTTATCGATAGTGAAGGCCAGCAAATCTTGCTGATCATTCCAGCTAAAATCTCCCACATTGCTGAAGTAGAATTTAGAACCATCGGCTAGCTTTTGAATGATGATTTGGCTTCCTGAGCTTTTATCATCCTTATCCTTTTCCATAGTTAACACCGCAAAATTCCCTGAAGGGCTAAAGCTGATTCGATCCGCCTTTTCCAGATAAGTGCTGTCTTTGCTGACAAGGTTTTCAAGAATGAGTTTCCTCTCTATTGGTTTTTTGGCTTTTTCGAGTTCCTTCTTCTTTTCAGGGCTTGGCTCTACGAAATAGGCTATCCATTGTTCGTTAGCGCTGAAGCCGGAAAATATTCCGTTTTCAATCTTCTTCTCCGAGAAATCGGATAAGTTCTTAATGGTCAATTGTTGAGAACCATCATTTCTGTAAATGGATATATTGGCCCATTTACCGGTTTTCGAAAAACCGGCAGAACTGTTTGTCTCCCATTTTTCGGCATCGCTAGGGGTGATGAATTTCTTGGTTTGCTGAGCAACGGCCAACTGTGAAAACAGGCCCAAAGCAAGAAAAATAGCTAAAAGTCTTTTGTGGTTAAGCATATTGAAAAGTTTGAAATAATTTCTATCAGTTAATCTGCGATAACTTACTTTAATTTCCCAGAAAGAATTCGCTAGTGAATTCAAAAGGTAAGAAATCCTTATTTTTCGCCCATGAAAAGTACAGATGGCCTTAGGTCGCGAAAGCAACAGATTCTCGAAGAAGCAGCTAAGCTGTTCAGGACCAAAGGGTTTAAGGGTACATCACTTCAGCAGATTGCGGAGAAGGTGGGGATGGAAGGGCCGAGCCTTTACAATCATATTAAATCTAAGCATGAATTGCTCTCTATTTTAGTGATGAACAATGCCCGCGTTTTCAACGAAAGAATTACGGAGATTCATACTTCCTCTCTCGGTTCTATGGAGAAGATAGATCGGGTGATTTCTCTTCATATAGAACTGACGGTGGTTAACCCCGATGCAATGTCGCTTATGCTCAGCGAGTGGGCTCATTTGGAGTCTGAAGAGAAGGTAGAATATGTAAGGCTTCGCGATAGCTATGAAAATCAGTTCAAGCAAATTTTGGAACAAGCGATGGCTGAAGGAGAGGTGGTGCAAATGGATGTGAACTTCATGATGTTCATGATCCTTTCAACCTTAAGGTCGCTTTATGCCTGGTGTGCGCGCTACAGAAACTACAATCGTCTGGAAATGGAAACCTACCTGAAACAAGGTATTCTGAAAGGAATTTTGACAAAGGCTTAAATTTTTTTCGAACATTAACTAATATTGATTAGTTTTTAACTATAGTAAATTAGTGTTATGGCATTCTACCCTTTGAAAGTGAAAGACTTATACCATCCGACAGAGGACTCTGCTGCTGTTTCTTTCGAAGTGCCTGCAGATTTGAAGGATGAATTTCAATATACCCAGGGGCAGTACCTGACGCTCAGGCAAACCATCAATGGTGATGAAGTCAGACGCTCTTATTCCATCTGTTCTTGTCCTTTAGACGATGAATTGACTGTAGCCATTAAGAGGGTAGAAGGTGGTATGTTTTCCAACTATGCCAACAGCGAGCTCAAGGTTGGAGATACCTTGGAGGTAATGCCCCCCAATGGCCGTTTCAATTCTGAATTGAATCCAGCGAATGAAAAATCTTATGTGGCTTTTGCTGGAGGAAGTGGGATAACGCCCATCATTTCCATTATAGAAACCACTTTAAGAACTGAGCCTAAGAGTGACTTCACGCTGTTCTATGCCAACAGAAAATCTTCATCCATCATCTTTCAGGAAAGGCTGGAGGCACTCAAGAATAAGTATATGAACAGACTTAGCCTTCACCATGTTTTAAGTGATGAGGTGGTGGAGCTTGATTTGTATCAGGGATACATCGATCAGGAGAAAATTAAGCGGTTTTCGAGACTGTTTTTCGATGTAGATGCAGTTGATGAATTCTTCACGTGTGGGCCTGAGCCTATGATGCTTTCTATCAGGGAGTCATTGATAGAACTGGGAGTGCCCACAAAGAAAATCCACATGGAGCTTTTTACCTCTCCTTTAGGTAAATTAGGAGGAGGGAAGCCCAAGGAGCAAAGCTTCGAAAAGGCAAAAAGTATGGTGACGGTGGTGCTGGATGGCAATAACTATACTTTCCCATACGATTCTAAGCAGCCTATTTTGGATGTAGCCATTCAAAATGGTCTGGATTTGCCTTTCGCCTGCAAGGGTGGTGTTTGCAGTACCTGCGTTTGTAAGGTGGAAGAAGGAGAGGTGGAAATGGAAGTGAACTATGCTTTAGAGCCGGATGAACTGGCCAATGGCATGGTGTTAAGCTGCCAGAGCCATCCAAAAACTGAAAAAGTAAAACTGAATTTTGACGTTTAAGAACTCAAAAATTATGGATACAGCATTATTGGAACAGCGTTTTAATGAGAAGATCGACCGGGATGTTCGGATTGAGCCGAAAGACTGGATGCCTGATCATTATCGTAAGACCTTAATCAGACAGATTTCACAGCATGCCCATTCTGAAATTGTTGGGATGCTACCTGAGGCTAACTGGATCACCCGTGCGCCTTCTCTGAGAAGAAAGGCGGCCGCTCTGGCAAAAGTGCAGGACGAGGCTGGTCACGGACTCTATCTCTATTCAGCCTGTGAAACATTGGGCGTAGAGCGCGATGATCTATTGTCTGATTTGCATTCCGGAAAAGCCAAATACTCCAGTATTTTCAACTATCCAACCCTTAGCTGGGCAGATATGGGCGCCATCGGTTGGTTGGTAGATGGTGCGGCCATCATGAATCAGGTGCCACTTTGTAGGGCTTCTTATGGCCCTTATGCAAGAGCCATGGTGAGAGTTTGTAAAGAAGAGTCTTTCCACCAAAGGCAAGGTTATGAGATTATGCTCACTTTGAGCAAGGGCTCGGAAGTGCAGAAGAAGATGGCACAGGATGCCCTAAATCGCTGGTGGTGGCCATCATTGATGATGTTCGGCCCGACCGATGCAGAATCAAAGCACACCGAGCAATCTATGCGCTGGGGAATTAAAAGATTCACCAACGATGAGTTGAGACAGAAATTCGTGGATGCCACAGTGCCACAAGCCGATCTTTTGGGGTTAACCATTCCTGATAAGGATTTGAAATGGAATGAAGAGCGTGGTCATTATGATTTCGGAGCAATTAATTGGGACGAATTCTTCAACGTAATCAGTGGAAACGGCCCTTGCAACAAGCAAAGACTAGATGCCCGTAATAAGGCCTGGGAGGAAGGTGCATGGGTGCGAGAGGCAGCAAACGCTTATGCTGAAAAGAAAGCCAAAAGGAAAGCGGCTTGAATGACCCTAATTGCTTAAACATTGAATAGAGCTTGGCTGAAAATAATGAAGGAAACAGGAAGGTTGAAATTGACCAAATCGCAACTGTTTTGGCATTACTCCATAGTGCCCTTTTTATTAATCATGCCAATAATGAATCTTTTTTATGTATATCAAATTGAGGTTACAGGCAACTATACAGGCGTAAGGACAACTGGAGATCATCTCACAGTTGGTCTGCCTTGGATTGTACCTGCTTTTATTTTTAGCATCATACAATTTAGAAGACTCAATTTCAAGAGAATAGAAGTCAGATTGAATCCCGAACAATTTAAGGAGATCGCTTTGGCAGTGGGGAATGATATGAATTGGCGTATTAAAAACCTTACTAAAGACTATGTGGTTGCGAATACCGGATTTAGCTTGTTTAGCTGGGGCGAGAGAATCACCATAATAAGAGCAGAAACAGAGATTCTAATCAATAGCATCTGCGACCCTGATAATAGACCTTCAGTGGTTTCTATGGGACAAAATCGTGCTAATATGATGGCATTTAAAAATAAGATAGCTGAGGTAATGAGTCCGCAAATCGTAAATCCAACATCGTAAATCTAAAATCAAAAAGATGAACAAGAATTGGCCCCTATGGGAAGTATTTATAAGAAGTAAAGCCGGACTGAACCACAAGCATGTGGGCAGCTTACATGCGGCTGATGCCGAAATGGCAATCCAGAACGCCCGTGATGTCTACACCCGCAGAAATGAGGGAGTGAGTATCTGGGTGGTGGAATCGAAGCATATCACGGCTTCAGATCCGGAAGATGCCGATCAAATGTATGAACCGGCTAAAGACAAAGTGTATAGGCATCCGACTTTCTACAATTTGCCGGACGAACTAAAGCACATGTAAAATGCAGGATCAGAATAAATTCAACTATATCATTCAACAAGCAGACAATTGCCTCATTTTGGGTCAGCGTTTGGCCGAGTGGTGTGGTCATGGTCCGGTATTAGAACAGGACATAGCCATGACCAATATCTCGCTCGATTTGATAGGTCAGGCAAGATTACTCTATCAGTACGCTTCTGAAATTCAGGAGGAAGGCAAAACTGAAGATGATCTGGCTTACTTACGCGATGCCTGGGATTTCAAAAATGTACTTTTGGTAGAACAGCCCAATGGCGACTTCGGTAAAACCATCTTCCGTCAGTTTCTGTATGACACCTTCAGCTGCTTTTTCTACGAAGAGCTGATGAAGTCGACCGATGAAAGACTGGCTTCCATAGCAGCTAAATCGCACAAGGAGACACTCTACCACATGAAATGGAGTGGCGACTGGGTGATTCGTTTGGGAGATGGCACAGAGGAAAGTCATAATCGTATTCAGCAGTCTGTCAATGAGCTTTGGTCTTATAAAGACGAAATCATTTCTATTAACTCTGTCGATCAGGAAGCTGAAAAGGCTGGTTATGGTGTTTCGCTTGAATTGATTAAGAACAAGAGAAACGAAAAGATTAAGGCCGTTTTGGAAGAAGCTACTCTTTCCACTCCTGAAAGCGATTATGCTCATAAAGGAGGAAAAGAGGGGACTCACAGTGAATATTTAGGCTATATTCTGGCCGATCTTCAATTTTTGCAAAGAGCATATCCGGGCAATCAATGGTAATCTCAAAATCACAGATCGAAGAAATTCTAGATGAGGTGAAAGACCCGGAAATTCCGGTCATTTCAATTGCCGATCTGGGAATACTCAGAGATGTGAAGGTGAACGATGATGGCTTTGTAGAAGTGGTGATTACACCAACCTACACTGGCTGCCCTGCCATGATGGAGATTGAGCGAGACATCAACAATGCGCTGAAGAAGGAGGGAATCAACGATTTTAAGATCACCACCGTGCTTTCTCCAGCCTGGAGTACCGATTTGATGACTGAAGAGGGCAAAGCTCGATTGAAAGAATACGGCATTGCGCCACCAAATCCTTCCAATGAAGAAGATATAGAGTGCCCCAACTGCGGCTCTTACAATACAAAATTGGTCAGCCAGTTTGGTTCTACGGCCTGTAAATCGCTATTTAAGTGTAATGATTGCCTGGAGCCGTTCGACTATTTCAAATGCCATTAGTGGCAAAAATCACTTTTAGAATCAATGAAGGAAGCTTATATCATAGATGGAATTAGAACACCGGTCGGAAAATTCGGTGGCACTCTGGGAGCAGTAAGAACTGATGATTTGGCTGCTCTGGTCATCAAAGAGCTTGTTAAAAGGAACACTCAAATCGACCCAGCTCTGATCGATGATGTGATCATGGGTTGTGCCAATCAGGCCGGTGAGGATAATCGAAATGTTTCGCGAATGGCTTTACTATTGGCAGGCTTGCCCTACTCCGTTCCCGGAGAAACTGTGAACCGTTTGTGTGCCTCTGGCATGTCGGCCATTGTGCAGGCTAATCGGGCCATTAAAGCAGGCGATGGCGATCTCTTCATTTCAGGAGGAGTAGAGAACATGACTCGTGGTCCCTGGGTAATCTCCAAATCGGCCAGACCATTCGGTACCGATGCTCAAATGTATGATTCGAGCTTTGGCTGGAGGTTCATCAACCCACAAATGGAGAAAATCTACGGAACTGATTCCATGGGAATGACGGCCGAAAATTTGGTGGACATCCACAAGATCAGTAGAGAAGACCAAGATGCTTTCGCTTACAATTCACAAATGAAAGCCGCCAAAGCGCAAGCCAGCGGTAGGTTGAGCGAAGAAATTGTGGCTGTGGAAATTCCTCAGCGTAAGAAAGATCCTATCGTTTTCATCCAAGACGAATTTATCAAAGCGAATACCACGCAAGAAATTCTAGCTGGCTTACGACCTGCTTTCAAAAATGACGGTAGTGTAACTGCCGGTAACGCTTCTGGCTTAAATGATGGTGCTGCAGCGGTTTTGGTGGCTTCGGAAGAGGCGATCAAACAGCACGGTTTGCAACCTAAGGCCAGAATTGTGGCTTCAGCCGTAGTAGGCGTTGAGCCAAGAATCATGGGCATAGGTCCCGTAGAAGCAACTCAAAAAGCATTGAAAAAGGCGGGCTTGACCCTCGATCAGATGGATGTGATTGAGATCAACGAGGCTTTTGCAGCACAGTCATTGTCATGCACCCGCGCTTTGGGACTGGCTGATGATGATGCCAGAGTGAATCCGAACGGTGGAGCCATTGCTATTGGTCACCCGCTGGGCATGACAGGTGCCAGAATTACTTATTCTGCTGCGCTCGAATTACAGAAAATCGGAAAGAAATACGCCCTGGCCACTATGTGTATTGGTGTTGGCCAAGGTTATGCCATCATCCTAGAAAATGTAGGCTAATAATGATCTACGAATTCAACCATATGAAACCTGTTGTGCACGAAAGTGCTTTTGTGCATCCGCTCGCAGCGGTAACGGGTGATGTGATCATTGGTAAGAATGTCTACATAGGTCCCGGAGCCGCCATTAGAGGCGACTGGGGACGAATTGTCATAGAAGACGGCTGTAATGTGCAGGAAAACTGCACGATACACATGTTCCCCGGCATCACCATTACTTTGCAGGAAGGTGCCCATATTGGTCACGGAGCCATTATTCATGGGGCACAGATTGGTAAAAATGTGCTGGTGGGCATGAATTCTGTGATTATGGATGAAGCGGTAATAGGAGACGAATGTATAGTAGGTGCCCTCAGCTTTATCAAGGCTAACTCAGTATATGAAAGAAGAAGTCTGATTGTGGGCAACCCAGCCCAACGCATCAAGGAGGTAAGTGATGAAATGATTGCCTGGAAAACCGAAGGCACCCAACTCTATCAGCAGCTTCCTGCCGACTGCCATGCTTCGCTGAAAGCATGTGAACCCCTAAGAGAAATTGAACCGAACAGGCCGATAGCCTCAGCAGATTATAAAACCTGGAACGAAACCAAAAAGAAATGAGCAACAAAATACCCCATTATATAGCAGGAGAGTGGATTTATGGAGATGGAGACGGTGATATGCTTCACCATGCCATAACTGGTGCTCCGGTAGCAGCCCATACCATTCAAGGTATCGATTTTCAATCGGCTTACGATTTTGCCAGAAATACCGGTAACCCTGCCCTGCGCAAAATGACTTTCCAGGAAAGAGGCTTGATGCTCAAAGCCCTCGCTTTCCACCTGCTGGAAAAGAAAGAAATGTTCTATGAGTCCAGCAAAGCCACCGGGGCTACCCGAATGGATAGCTGGATTGATATTGAAGGAGGTATTGGCAACCTCTTTTCTTATGCCAGCCTGCGTAGACAATTCCCGAATACTCCATATCATGTAGATGGCGATATGGTGCCACTTTCTAAAGGTGGTTCCTTTGTGGGTCATCACATCATGGTGCCGAAAGAAGGGGTAGCCGTGCATATCAATGCCTTTAACTTCCCGGTTTGGGGCATGCTGGAAAAAGCAGCGGTTAACTGGCTGGCAGGAATGCCATGCATTGTGAAACCTGCTGAACAAACCTGCTACCT
>JABXIP010000475.1 GCA_013373005.1 Cytophagia bacterium
GAGACGGTACTCACGAACACCCTACTCAGGCCTTGCTAGATACTTTCTCAATCAAAGAAAAGCTAGGCAGTGTTGAAGGGAAAAAAGTAGCCATCATAGGAGATATTCTTCACTCAAGAGTGGCCCTCTCCAACATCTTCGCCCTACAAAAACTGGGTGCCGAAGTAATGGTGTGCGGACCTATTACCCTGCTTCCAAAATACATTAGCAGCTTGGGTGTTAAGGTTGAACTGGACGTTAGAAAAGCACTTGAATGGTGCGATGTTGCCAATGTGCTAAGAATTCAGCTGGAAAGACAACACATCAAATACTTCCCTTCGCTAAGGGAATACTCTCTCTACTACGGAGTGAACAAAAAGCTACTTGACTCGCTCAACAAGGAAATTACCATTATGCACCCGGGGCCAATCAACCGAGGAGTTGAATTGAGCAGTGATGTGGCAGATTCTGATCACGCCATTATTCTAGATCAGGTTGAAAACGGAGTGGCTGTAAGAATGGCCGTCCTTTATCTTCTCGCTTCAGTCTCTAAATAAACAACATGAAAAAGATTTTAAGAATACTGGGCATCAGCATAGTGTTGATTGTTCTGGCTTTCTATTTCCTCGCCATTCCTCATTTTGTTGGGCTAATAACCAATTATGATCGGTACACCTTTGAGTATGTAACCGAAAGTCCGGAAATGGTGAAAAATTATGGAATAGGTAGTAACAGAACTCCGGCAGACTACGGTTTTCCAAACTTTGAAGAAATAGACTATCAAACCCTTACCGATGGTCTGGCTTTAAACGGTTGGTACGTTCCTGCCAGTAAAGAAGGAATTCATCAGACACTAATGATCAATCATGGAAGAACTTCCAACCGATTGAAGACTATGAAATACCTGGCTTTGGTGAAAGAGCAGGGATTGGATTCTCTTTACAATATTTTCATTCCAGACTTAAGGAACTCAGGCAAATCGGAAGAAGCTAAAACTGCCCTTGGCTATGAGTTTGCTGAAGACATTGTGGGCAGCATGAAAATGCTGAAGGAGGAATATTCCCAAACCGATTTTGTGCTCTGGGGCTTTTCTATGGGTGCTATGGGAAGTGCAGTAGCGGTGAACCGTCCTGATTTGGTACAGTTTCAGAAAGAACAAGGGCTCACAGTTCACAAACTCATTCTCGATAGCCCATTGAGCAATATCAAAGAAACAGCTCGTGTAGAAGGCGAGAACATGGGTATTCCCAATTTCATTTTCAACTTAGCCTGGGGCAGGTTCGATAAGAAGATTGACAATTGGAGCGACCAAATGAAGTTTTCTTACCTGCTTTCTAACAATAAATTGCCTACACTGATACTTTACAGCGACACAGACAAGCAGACTCCGGCATCAATTCTGGAAGCTGAGATTGAAGGTGAAATGAATGTGTACCCTGTACTCTTCAAAGGATGCGAACATGTACAAATCTATACAAGACCAGAATATAAAGATCGATACACCAGCAGAGTGAATACTTTCTTAAGATCTGACGATCTGTAGCTTAACAAATACTTGACTTTTCACTCAGCAGAAGAAAGGTTAGCTTTGCACCAATTATAATAGAAAAGGAAAAATGAAATACTACAACTCAATCATTGAAACCATTGGAGATACTCCACTGGTAAAGCTCAATTCTGTAAACAAAGGCATTCCGGGTACTATTCTGGTAAAGGTAGAATACTTTAACCCAGGAAACTCCATGAAGGACAGAATGGCTCTGAAAATGATTGAAGATGCTGAAGCTGCCGGTGTTCTGAAGCCGGGAGGAACCATTATTGAAGGCACCTCTGGAAACACGGGAATGGGACTGGCATTGACCGCCATTTCTAAAGGCTACAAGTGCATATTCACCATGGCCGATAAGCAGTCTCAGGAGAAAATAGATATTCTTAAAGCTGTTGGAGCAGAGGTGATTGTTTGCCCTACCAATGTAGAGCCGGACGATCCAAGATCGTACTATTCAGTAGCCAGAAAGCTGAACAAGGAAATCCCTAATTCATTCTACCCAAATCAGTACGACAACACTTCCAATGCTCAGGCTCACTATGAAACAACAGGCCCTGAAATCTGGAGAGATACTGAAGGAAAAGTCACCCACTGGGCAGCTGGTGTAGGTACAGGAGGCTCTATGTGTGGTACATCCAAATACTTGAAAGAGCAAAACCCAGCCATTGTCTCGGTAGGAATCGATACTTATGGTTCGGTTTTCAAAAAATATAAGGAGACCGGTGTATTCGATGAGAAGGAAATTTATCCTTACCTCACTGAAGGTATTGGTGAAGATATCCTTCCTAAAAACGTAGACTTCGACCTGATTGACCATTTCATCAAAATCACAGATAAAGATGGCGCTATCATGACCAGAAGATTGGCTCGTGAAGAGGGGATGTTCTGCGGCTGGTCTTGCGGTTCGGCTGTTGCCGGAGCTTTGGAGTATGCCAAAGAGAATCTAAAGGAAGACGATGTGATGGTCATTATTCTACCTGACCATGGAACTCGCTATCTGGGTAAAATCTATAACGATGGCTGGATGAAAGCCCGTGGATTTATTGAAGACAGAGCCTTTAGCTCGGCAGCTGATGTGATTGCGCACCAAAATGGCAATGGTAAACTGACTACTATCTCAAAATCAGCTACTGTGGCAGAAGCCATCAAGTTAATGACCTCTAATAGCATTTCTCAGCTTCCGGTTGTCGATGGAAATGACTTTGTGGGTAGTTTGATTGATTCGAAGCTATTAGCACAAATGATTGAAGATCCTGAGTTGAAAACTAAACCCGTATCTGACATCATGGATCCTTCGTTCCAGTTTGTCTCTCCAGACAATACCTTGGATGTATTGTCATCGGTGATTACCAAGGACAACCCAGCCGTATTGGTAAGGGATAAACAGAATGAAGTGCATATTCTTACTCGTCATGATTTGCTCAACGCAATGACAAGTAACTAAGCAAGGACTTTAGTTCTAACACGATAATCCTGATAGATAGAAAAGACAAACAGTAATACACAGCTGGCTAGAGCTACCCATTGTATTGCTGTTTGTTCTCCCCACTGCTTAACAGCTATTGCCAAAATGGCCCATACTCCTACATATCCCGCATAAGCCAAATTTCTTTTTAGGATAAGAAAAAGGTAGATGATCGAGGCAGCAACAATAATGACAATAGACCAACTCTGCTCAGTTAAACCAACAGACCAATGAACCTTGGCTAAATAAGCACTGATGTTAGCTGCCAATGCCACTGTAATCCAGCCTGTATAAATGGAAACAGGCCACCAGCTCCAAACCGATTGTTTCTTAAAACCAATCTTCAACAAAACGGTCAACCGGGTAAGAAAAAATAATATGGCTATCATAGCCAAAATACTTAGCGCGGTGAATTCATAGAGCCACAGTACCACCCAAACGCAGTTGGCAAGATTCGCTGCCGAGAGCCAGATGGCCATTGCTCTTGTATCTTTTAAATTGATATGGCGAAGCTGATAAATAGCATTGCCAATAAGCCCGATGTAAATGAAGCCCCAAATGGAAAAAGCATAGCCGGCAGGAGTAAAGAGGTTGTCATACTCATTACTCAAACTTCCCATGGTATTGCCATTAATGGCTCCTGTGTTGGAGTAGTAAGAGAGAAAAATGGTGCCCAATACCACCAAAGCATTCATTGCTACAAAAGGAAGGTTCTTCATGGTTTAGAAATTAGTAGGTATAGTTCCGATGTAAGAACTTCTTTTCTACAATCTTGTTCAGCTGAACCCAATTGAATGGCTCACACTAACTATCAATAAAAAAGGCTCCTTTTGGAGCCCTTTTTATATACCTGTATCTCTATACAACTGCCGCACCTGCCCAAAGGCCTGATCGTAAATTCGATCGATAAAAGCGGCAAACAGTTCCTGAGCTGTTGGAGGAGGCACTTCCTTCAGCTTGGACATTCGAATTTCATCTCTGGTCAAAGCTCTTTCATCTCCATTGAAAGACGCCCATTCGTATTGCCAGATATCCTGACCACCAAGCTTTCTCTGGATCAATACCTGATTGCTAAAAGCATCTCTGATCTCAAAATTTAGCAAACCTGTAGACGCTAAAGTCTTTTTATAGGTAGTAAAATCGGCCTTTACTGTTCCAAAAACATCGTGAGTAACTCCCTCCTTGTCTTTAAACTGGCCAACCACCACACTATCTCTTTTGATTTCTTTGGTCTTAGACTCCATCCGAGTCTGTCCTAATACAAAGTCATCGAACTCCATACTTAGAATATGATCAGGGCTAATGTCATAAGCTTCCATATCGGCTTGAGAATAAAACTGAACAAAGCGGTCGCGGCTAAAGCCATCAAGGAACTCATACATTCTATTGGCGAAGTACTCATTAGTGAGTTCCAGATTTCTGGAGTGAACCGGAATTGGCTCAACCAAAACCCTTATCGTTCCCATTTCTATGGCAGTAGTCAACAAACTATCAATCTGAGAGATGTTTCTATTGAATCTCAGTGCTCTTTCATAGTGCCCGAAAGCTTGTCTTCCAGATTCTATGGTATTCATCTGCAAAGCATCATTGCCCAAGGCCACTTGAACATCGGCTGCATTTCTGGCAGCCTCTTCCTGCTCTTGCAGATACTCCTTCGGATTCACCAAATCCAAACAAGCCGGACATCTCTGAATATCATTGTAATACCTGTTCAGCGCAGCATACTCATTATATATTGTCTCCCACTTGAAAGTATCGGAGCTTCGATCGAGTTGTTGAATACGCTTTAAATGATACTGAGCAGCTATTCTATAGCCATCCATCAATACATCTTGCGCCTTTTTGTTTGAAGGGTTTGCCTGAAGTCGATTCACAGCACGATCTAGTGCAGTTTCATAATCTCCTTTATCAAAGGCATTTTTACCGGTGGCGCAGCCTACTAAAATCAACGCCATGAACCCCAATAATAGTTGTTTGTAAAAAGTGTTCATAAGCTTTAATGTTTGGTTTAATGTGAGCTAGTCTAAAATAGTGCCAAACATTGCTGAGGTAAATTTACAAACTTATTGGAGGCTTTGATTCACAAGTGATTTTCTTCTAGGGCTATTTGCCAAAACATACCTCATTCGGTCAATTTGATGCTTTGTGAATTTATTCATTCGAACATCATCTGTATAGTCCATGTAGTTTTCAACCATGGCAAGAGAGCCATCACAAGCCAGCAAATCATTTGGTGAGCCCAGCGTACGATTTTTAGTTGGTGGCGTATCATCGCAGAAATCATCAGCCTCACAGGTGCCCTCCTTTGCATTATCCCCCCAGATATGAAGCAGCCCTAGGAAATGACCCATTTCATGAGTTCCAGTTCTGCCAAGGTTATATGGAGAATCTAAATTACTAACACCAAAATGCATGGCTGTAATGGCAATGCCATCGACATAAGCTACTGGAAACCCTGAAAGCTCATCAACCCCGGGAATCTGCAAGTCTTGCTGATCTTCCAAACCCGGTAAATCAGAAACTGGAAATTGAGCTTCACCCACGCCTGAGTCTTTGATACCTGGCCATGTCCAGATATTCAGATATCTATCGGGATCCCACATGCTATAATGAGCACCCATGGCCACGCGATTGCCACCAAAAGAAGGACTCTCATTCTCAAGTAAATTAATTCTCACTATGCCATTGGTAGCAGAACCGTCTGGTGCCTTATTAGCCAAATAGAATTCTATTCCCGAATCTGCACTAAGCTGATCATTATTGAAACCATTGGTATTTGGCTTACGCCTAAAATCCTCATTTAGAACTCTTATCTGTGATTGAATTTGCTCATAAGACAGATTATCTCCTACGTTTACAGCCTCCCCCAGATGCAACACATGAACAACTATAGGAATTCGATATACCTGAGGTTCTTGTGGCTCGGGAACAGTATCTTCCGTATTTCCGTCTGAGCAAGACACAATAAGGACTAGAAGGAAAAGGTAGCTGACCAGACTTTTCATTTTTTGACTTTACCCCTAAGACTCCCTTATAATAAGAAGGGTTGGAAGAGAATGGCAATTACTGATTATCAAGCTCAATGATTTTATTTTTCATGAGCTCATAAGTGCTTTGAGTGAGCGAATCTAAATCGTCCTCCGTAAGGCCTTCAACGGAGATTTCCGGCAAACAATAAGAATGTACTACACCCGGACGCAGCAAAAGGCTTCCGCGCTTCATTAATTTACCTGCGTTGTGAATAACCACCGGAATAATAGGAATCTGAGATTCAATGGCCAACCTGAAAGGCCCATATCTGAATGGAAGGAGTGGCTCTTCCGTATTATTTCTAGTACCCTCGGGAGCTACCAAAACGGATGTACCTCCTGAAAGCATTTGCTTCAGTCTCTGGCTTCCCTCTTTTCTACTCTCCGGATCAGAGCGATCGACCCAAATAGCAAAGCGACTGGTGATCCAGCCAAATACGGGAATCTTTGATAGCTCTTTCTTGCCCAGTGCTACTAAACTACTTGGAATGGCAATGGGAATGGCCGGGGCATCGAGAAAAGAAGTATGGTTGATTACAAAAATGTACGACTTCCTAGAATTGACTCTCTTCTTATCGTGTCCAACAAACCAAATGCCCGTGCAAATGCTAAAGCAATAGACCCAAACCCGAATAAGGAAATAGGTTATAAAATCGAGTTTGCGAGAAATTAAGATAGGTATTACCATAGGAATGGCCAATACCAACATAGGAACTACAAACGCTACAGCACACCAACCAGTGTAAATATATTGAATGATTCTTTTGATCATTTTCCACGAATCTTCCTCTAAAATAGTCAGAATTTTAGCAATAAAAATCTGCCCAATTTTATGTGGCTAACAGCCCTTTTTACGATATAAAAACTCTCCGGATATTCCATTATAATCTTCCAATCATACAACGAAAATCGCCTACTGTAACACCTAATAGCCATGCGTGGATATTCGCAGATATGGATTTCAGATTGGTTGTTTAAATCTCGTATTAAACTAACTGTAATGCTTAAAACTAAGCTTTTAGCTTCGTTCATTTTTCTACTGCTAGGCGGTAGTCTAATGGCACAAGATCGTACTGTTACAGGTACTGTTCTTGATGAGTTCGGTGCAGCATTGCCAGGCGTTAGTGTTTCCGTAAAGGGCACAACAAATGGAATGATCACCACAGCAGATGGCCGTTATTCGGTCAGTGTAAGTTCGAACAATGATGTTCTGGTCTACCGCTTTTTAGGTTACAGAACCATTGAAGAGATGGTGAACAACCGAACTATTATTAACATTTCCATGACCCCTGAAGTAGTTGATGCGGGAGAGGTTGTGGTTGTGGCTTACGGTACTCAAGATACCAAAAGCATCACGGGTTCAGTCGCTCAACTCACCGAGGAAAAGATTAAAGAGCGTCCTGTAACCAGCCCAATCTCTGCACTTGGAGGTTCTGCCCCTGGTATTCAGGTAACTACTTCTACTGGTCAGCCGGGTGATAACCCTGCTATCAGACTAAGAGGTATTGGCTCTGTGAACGGTAGCAACAACCCTCTTTTCGTTGTGGATGGTGTTCCTTTCAGTGGAAACATTAACAGGATAAGCCCTGATGACATTGAGTCAATCTCTACTTTGAAAGATGCTGCTTCTACCTCACTTTATGGTGCAAGAGCTGCTAACGGTGTGGTAATCATCACTACTAAGCAAGGTAAAAAAGGCGCTGCTCCAAAATTCTCTTTCTCTAGCAAACAAGGTATTACTGCCAGAGGTATTCAGGAGTATGAGAGACAGGCTCCACTAGATTACTACCAAACTTATTGGGAAGCTCGTAGAAACGACCTGATTGTTCAGGGTAGAACTGAGGCTCAGGCTAATCAGGAAGCCACTGACGGTTTGATTCCTTTCTTGGCTTATAATGCTACTAACGTTGCAGACAATGCCATCATTGGAATTGACGGTTCAATCAACCCAGCTGCTTCTGTCAGATATTCTGACGATGACCTTGACTGGTTCAGCCCAATTGAAAGACTTGGCTACAGACAAGAGTATAACTTCAGTGCTCAAGGTGCTACAGAAAGAGTTAATTACTATGCTTCTGTGGGTTATTTGGGAGAAAATGGTGTGTTCAAAAACTCTGATTTCGAAAGATATACCTTGAGAACCAACATCGATGTGAAGGTTCTTGACTGGTTGAAAATCGGTATGAACAACTCTGGTGACGTAAGATTGCAGAACACTGTAACCAGTGGTGGTTCAGGTTTCGCCAACGCTTTCTACAATGCTAGAAGAATGGGACCAATCTTCCCTGTTTATGCTATTGATAACAACGGAGAATACATTATCGACCCAATGACGGGTGCAAGAGCATTCGATAGAGGTGATGGACGTTTTGGCTTGCCAAGAAGACCAAACAACACTTCTGGTCGTATGGCTCCTGAGGAGATGTTGTTGAACAACAACTACAATGAGAGCTTGTTCTTCAGAACAGTTGGTTTTGCTGAGTTGACTCCAATTGAAAACTTAAGCATCAAAGTTAACGGTAGCGTTGACATTGGTACTTTCAACGGCCAGTTCTACGGTAACCCATTTGTAGGTGATTATATTCCTGTAGGTAGAGCTACTAAGAGTGCTAACTTCGACATCACTACCAACTTCAACCAATTGATCAACTACTCTTTTGATCTTGGTGCTTCAAATTCATTTGATGTATTGGTTGGTCATGAGAATTACTCAGAAAAGAGCAATGATTTCAGCGCTGGTAAAACCGGATACATTGTATTGGATAACCCTGTGTTGGATAACTACACTACTATAGTTTCTGCCAACTCTCAAGTCGACAGATATAAAACTGAAGGTTTCTTCTCTAGAATTAACTACAACCTTAATGAGAAATACTATGCTTCTGTATCGTTCAGAAGAGATGGTACTTCAAGATTTGCCCAAGATGTAAGATGGGGTAACTTCTATTCAGTTGGTGGTAGCTGGAGAATGTCTGAAGAGGATTTCCTTGAAAACGTTGGTTGGTTAAACGAATTGAAAGTAAGAGCTTCTTACGGTCAAACTGGTAACGACAACGTAGGTGGTTACTATCCTTCTCAAACGCTTTATTCTTCTGGAAGAAACAACGCTAACAACCCTGGTTTCTACAGCTACAATGTGGGTAACACTTCACTCGTTTGGGAGAAAAACACTTCTGTTGACTTTGCTGCTGACTTTGAAATGTTTGACAGAGTTAGAGGTACTATCGAGTACTTCAACAGATATTCTGATAACCTATTGTTCTCTGTGCCAATCGCTCGTGAGTCTGGTTATTCTTCTCAGAACAGAAACATTGGTAAGATGGTAAACAAAGGTCTTGAGTTCGATTTGAACGTTGACATTGTTAAATCTAACAGCAACGGTTTCGAGTGGACTTTTGGTGTTAATGGAACCTTGTTCTCTAACGAGATTACTAAACTTCCTGAAGATTCAAGAGAAAACGGTATCATCAGTGGTTCTAAGAAATTGTTGGAAGGCAGATCTATCTATGACTTCTGGTTGAGAGACTGGTATGGTGTAGATCCTGCAACTGGTGAGCCACTTTACGTGTACGATCCAGAGTCTGAAGAAACACCAAACAACTTGTTCACTACTATAGATGGTGTGGCTCTGACCAATAACCAAAACAATGCGTTGTTTGCTTATAGCGGATCTTCTATTCCTGATGTTTACGGTGCATTCACCAACAACTTCTCTTTCAAAGGATTCGACCTATCCATTCTATTTGCTTATAGCGTTGGTGGTAAAATCTACGATTCTAACTACCAAAGCTTAATGAGCTCTGACGATGGTAGTGCAGTTCATATTGACATTGCTAACAGATGGAAACAACCAGGTGACATCACTGATGTACCTAAAGTGTCTGTGAACAACGACACCAACATCATTGCTACTTCAGACAGATGGTTGACTGACGCTTCTTTCTTGAACTTGAGAAACATTAACCTTGGCTATACCTTCAGCAAAGCTGCAATTCAGCCATTAGGAATCTCTGGCTTAAGAATGTATGTGTCTGCTGAAAACCTATTCTTCGTAAGCGCAAGAAAAGGTATGAACCCATTGGAAACATTCAATGGTACTCAAGATGTGGGTCTATATCCTCCATCAAGAATCATGACTTTGGGTCTTAACCTAAACTTCTAAAATTAAGACAATGAAATACATTTCAAGAATATTTATGCTCTTGGCAGTAGTGCTGGTTAGTGCTTGTGCTGAGGACTATTTGGATACGTTCCCTACGGATCAGCTAGGTGCTGATCAGGTGCTAAGCACCATTGAAAACCAAAGGGCTGCTTTGGAAGGAATGCACAGACATATGTATAGCAATGCCGTTGGTGGATCTCAAGGTAATAGAGGCGGTTATGGTAGCATGATGATTAACTATGATTTCCTCGGCCATGATGTGGTTAACCCACAAAGAGGTAGTGGTTGGTTCATCAGTGCTCACCAGTGGATTGATCATAGAAATAACTCTGGTGCCTTGGTTAGCTTTACTTATGATTATTTCTACACAATGATTGTCAACGCGAACAACGTAATCAATTCAATTGATGCGGTTGATGGTGATGACGCTGAGAAAGCCAATATTAAAGGACAAGCTTTGTTCTACAGAGCATTTGGACACTTTAATTTGGTACAGGCTTTCGGTAGTAGATATGTTCCTGGCCAGAATAATACCCAATTAGGGGTTGTTATTAACTTGGATGATCTTACCAACATCGGTGAGTCTAAAGCACGCTCTACTGTTGAAGAAGTATACACCCAAATTCAAACAGACCTTACTGCTGCTCTTCAAAACCTAACTGCATCTGGTATGACTTTCGCCAGCGATAAGTCACAAATCAGCACCAACGTAGTAAATGGTGTATTGGCTAGAGTTGCTTTGACAAAAGGTGAGTGGGCAAACGCTATCACTTATGCTCAGGCAGCAAGAAGTGGTTTCAGCTTAACCAACATGGCCGATATCACCAATGGTTTCAACAATGATGATACCTCTGGATGGATGTGGGCTAGCCACGTAATTCCTGATCAGGGAGAGTACTTTGCTTCATTCTTTGCTTACATGTCTTACAACTACAGCTCAACCCACATTAGAAATGACCCTAAGTGTATCAATGCTGATTTGTATGATATGATTCCTACCACAGATGTAAGAAAAGGTTTCTGGGCTGAAACTGCTGCCGAAAGAGCTGCAATTAACATCCCTAGCAACTTTGCTAAGTATGCTTACATGAACACTAAGTTCGAGGCACTGCCAAGTGGTACAATTGGTGATGGTGATGTTGTATTGATGCGTGTTGCCGAAATGATCCTTATTGAGGCTGAAGCTAATGCTCACCTTGGTAATGACGTTGCTGCAAGAACTGCTTTGTTAAGCCTTACTTCTGAGAGAGATACTAATGCTGCTTTGAGTACTAATGCTGGTCAGGCTTTGCTTGATGAGATCTTGGTTCAAAGAAGAATAGAGCTTTGGGGTGAAGGTTTCAACTTCTTAGATCTTAAGAGATTGAACTTGCCTTTGTTCAGACCTCAGAGAGGCAGTTTCAGCTTAACTCAGGCTCGCATCACAAATATGCCAGCTGGTGGTCCTGAATGGCAATTCCTATTGCCAATTAGTGCCATGAACGTGAACAAACTATTAGTTCAGAATCCATAACTAACCCAGGTTAGTTTAGTTATATCAGCCTTGACTCAAGACGTGAGTCAAGGTTTTTTTATTTGTAGATTTTACCTCCCGTAGAAAAATTATAGGGTTCATTATTAGAAAATTCTCGATCCCAAAATTCAAATAATAATTTGTTTTTCAGCCAGTTAATTTTCACCTGAAAATGAAGGCTTTAATTGAGCAATATTCACCCGTCAAAAAAGCAAAAATGCACTTGCTAATATGCTCTTTTATACTGTTCAAATAAGTCAAATTTATCTACGACCAATCATATCTAAATTCCGCCTTTTAGCACTCAAAATCGTCCCTTTGTGTAGGTGCTAAAGGGTCATGTAAAAGGCAGCTGTCAATTTTACGATATAACTAAACTAATCTTAATGCTTAAATTCAAATTTCAGACGCTTGTCATGTTATTGCTGTTTATTGGCAGTAGCGTGATGGCGCAGAACCGTACCGTGACAGGTACCGTTCTTGATGAATCCGGTGTTGAGCTTCCGGGAGTTAGTGTTTCCGTAAAGGGCACTACTCGCGGTATGATCACTTCAGCGGATGGTAGATTTTCAATTCAGGTTGGCTCTTCGGACGACATCCTGGTTTTCAGATTCCTAGGGTATGTTACTCTAGAGGAAGCTGTAGGAAATCGTACTACAATTAATGTCTCACTTGTACCAGATGTGGTAGATGCCGGAGAAGTAGTTGTAGTAGCTTATGGTACTCAGGATACTAAAAGTATCACTGGTTCAGTAACGCAGCTCACCGCGGACAAAATTAAAGAAAGACCGGTAACCAGCCCTATTTCTGCATTGGGTGGTTCAGCTCCTGGTATTCAGGTAACTACTTCTACTGGTCAGCCGGGTGATAACCCTGCCATCAGACTAAGAGGTATTGGATCTGTTAATGGTAGCAACAACCCTCTTTTCGTAGTAGATGGTGTTCCTTTCAGCGGAAACATCAACAGGATCAACCCTGATGACATTGAGTCGATCTCTACTTTGAAAGATGCTGCTTCTACCTCCCTTTATGGTGCAAGAGCTGCAAACGGTGTAGTAATTATCACTACTAAGTCAGGAAGCAGAAAAAGAGGTGCTCCTTCTTTCAACTTCTCAACTAAGCAGGGTATTACTGCAAGAGGTATTCAGGAGTACGAAAGACAAGCTCCGCTTGACTATTATCAGACTTACTGGAATGCTCTTAGAAACGACTTAATCGTTCAGGGTAGAACTGAGGCTCAGGCTAATCAGGAAGCTACTGACGGTTTGATTCCTTTCTTGTTCTACAATGCTACTAATGTAGCTGACGATGCCATTATCGGTACTGACGGTTCAATCAACCCTGCTGCTTCTATCAGATATTCTGATGATGACCTTGACTGGTTCAGCCCAATCGAAAGACTTGGCTACAGACAAGAGTACAACTTCAGTGCTCAGGGTGCAGGTGAAAAAGTAGACTACTACGCTTCAATAGGTTACTTGAACGAAAAAGGGGTTTTCAAAAACTCTGACTTCGAGAGATATACCTTGAGAACAAATGTAAATGTAGATGTTCTTGACTGGTTGAAAATCGGTATGAACAACTCTGGTGACGTTAGATTGCAGAACACTGTAACCAGTGGTGGTTCAGGTTTCGCTAACGCCTTCTACAATGCAAGAAGAATGGGTTCTATCTTCCCAGTTTATGCTATTGACGCCAACGGTGACTATATCATCGATCCTATGACTGGTGAAAGAGCATTCGATAGAGGTGATGCCCGTTTCGGAATTCCAAGAAGACCAAACAATACTTCTGGTCGTCACGCTCCTGAGGAGATGTTGTTGAACAACAACTACAATGAGAGCTTGTTCTTTAGAACAGTTACTTATGCTGAGTTGACTCCAATCGAAAACTTGAGCATCAAGTTAAACGGTAGTGTTGACATTGGTACGTTCAACGGCCAATTTGAGGGTAACCCATTTGTAGGTGATTATATTCCGGTGGGTAGAGCTTCTAAGAGTGCTAACTTCGATATCACTACCAACTTCAACCAGTTGATCAACTATTCTTTCGATATTGGAAGCAACAATCACCTGGATGTACTAGCTGGTCATGAGAGCTACAGCGTTAAGAATAACAACTTCAGTGCTGCTAAAACTGGATACATTGTACTAGACAACCCTGTGTTGGATAACTACACTACTATTGTTTCTGCGGCTTCTCAAATCGACAGATATAAAACTGAAGGTTTCTTCTCTAGAGTGAACTTCAACAGAGATGAGAAATACTATGCTTCTGTATCGTTCAGAAGAGATGGTACTTCAAGATTCTCTCAAGATGCTAGATGGGGTAACTTCTGGTCAGTTGGTGGTAGCTGGAGAATGAGTGAGGAAGATTTCCTTGAAAACGTAAGCTGGTTAGACGAGTTGAAAGTAAGAGCTTCTTACGGTCAAACTGGTAACGACAACGTAGGTGGTTACTATCCTTCTCA
>JABXIP010000083.1 GCA_013373005.1 Cytophagia bacterium
AAACCGCTTTTACCGGGAAGTAAGTTCTCCTTTGGTACTTTCACATTGTCGAATACAAGCTCACCAGTTGCACTGGCTCTGAGTGACCATTTACCGTGCGTTTCAGGAGTGGTGAAACCTTCCATGCCTCTTTCTACAATAAGGCCGTGAATTCTACCTTCTTCGTTTTTCGCCCAAACCACAGCGATATCTGCAAAAGGAGAGTTAGAAATCCACATTTTGGCACCATTCAATAGGTAATGGTCGCCCATATCTTTGAAATTGGTTACCATGCCCGATGGGTTAGAGCCATGATCAGGTTCGGTAAGTCCAAAGCAGCCCAGCATTTCACCAGATGCTAGTTTGGGTAGGTATTTCATGCGTTGCTCTTCTGAGCCGAATTTGTAGATAGGGTACATGACCAATGAACCTTGTACCGAGGCCGTTGATCGCATCCCTGAATCGCCACGCTCAATCTCTTGCATAATCAATCCGTAGGCAATGTAGTCCATTCCACCACAGCCGTATTTCTCAGGCAGCTGCGGACCGAAGGCTCCGATCTCTCCAAACTTCTTAACAATATCGTAAGGGAAGTAGGCATTCTCTGCCCAGCTTTCGATGTAAGGGGAGATTTCGCGTTTGACAAAATCTCTCACTGCGGAGCGCACCATTTTATGTTCTTCGCTCAGCAGATCATCCATCATATAGAAATCAGGGTGATCAAAGACATCTGCCTTTGAAGATTTTTGAATGTTTGAAGCTTTATTAGAGTCCATAGGTAATTTGGTTTCTGAATGAATTGTGGTCAAATTTGCACCCACTTTTTAACCTATGCAAGCGTATGAGCGAATCGGATCTCGACCAGAAAATACTCGATAGAATTAAGAAGCTTTCTGAGAAGTATGAAGCCATGGGGCAAGATATGGCTTCTTACCTTGATGGACTTCTTCATGCCGACTATATGAAGTATTGGGATTACATCAATCTCGATTCCTTATTAGGACTTCAACAGCCTAAAACCAGCTTTCCCGATGAAATGGTGTTTATCTGTTACCATCAGATCACAGAGCTTTACTTTAAGCTGACACTTTGGGAAATGAAGCAGATTCATGCTCACAATCATCCTGATGTAGGTTTCTTTGAGGCTCGCCTCAAGCGCATTAATAACTACTTTGAGCATCTTTGTCATTCATTCGTTATCATGACCGATGGCATGGAGAAGGAGCAGTTCTTACAATTTAGAATGTCACTTTTGCCATCTTCCGGCTTCCAATCGGGTCAATATAGGATGATTGAAATTGGAGCGACTGATCTGATCAATCTAGTGAGCCTGAGTAAGAGAGATAGCTTTGACGATTACTCTTCCCTTGACCAATTGTATGAAGCCATTTACTGGAAAACTGGTGCTACTGAGCTAAAGTCTGGTAAGAAGACGCTTACGCTGGAGCAGTTTGAAGAAAAGTATACCAGAGAATTCCTTCAACTGGCCGAAGAAACCAGAACTACCAATTTCTATCAACTTTACCTGAAGCACTATAAAGGAATGAAGGGTGAAGAAAGAATTGTGGAAGAGCTTAAGAGGTTCGATTTATTGGCCAATGTTGACTGGCCATTGGCACATTACCGGTCAGCTGTGCGTTACCTGCAAAAAGACCCTGAAGATATTGCCGCTACTGGCGGAACCAACTGGCAGAAATACCTTCCACCAAGATTCCAGAAAATCATTTTCTTCCCCGAGTTGTGGACAGAAAAGGAAATGGAAGAGTGGGGGAAACATTGGGTGCTGGCTCAGTTGAGCGGTAATCGGTGAATCAGTTGATTAGGAATTAGGGGAGATAGCCTACAGTCCATGGACCATAGTCTACGGACTATCGACCACAAAAAAATGGTCTCAAGTTACCCCAAGACCAAATATCTGTTCACTATGGTCTATCGACCATGGACTATTAATTAATCTTCGATTATAACAATCTTCTCAATCTTATCGCCTTGACGGATATCATCTACGATATCAACACCTTCAACAACTTTACCGAAGCAAGTGTGGTTTCTGTCCAGATGAGCAGTATTGTCACGGCTGTGGCAAATAAAGAATTGTGAACCACCTGTGTTTCTTCCTGCATGTGCCATAGAGAGCACACCTCTGTCGTGGTATTGGTTGTCGCCATCCAACTCACAGTCGATAGAGTAACCCGGGCCACCATTACCAATGCCGTTAGGGCAACCGCCTTGAATTACGAAGTTGGGTATAACTCTGTGGAAGGTAAGGCCATCGTAATAACCTTTCTTAGATAGGTCTGCAAAGTTCTTTACAGTATTTGGAGCATCTTTCTCGTAAAACTCCACTTTCATAAGACCTTTCTCGGTATGTATTTCAGCTGTCATTCGATATTTGTTTTAATTGCGTGCAAAAGTAACCAACCCATTTTATGTTTAGGCTATCTGACCGCACTAAAATCAAGCTAATGAACTTTTATCCGCCATTTTTAGGGGCGGGGATCAGAGTTTCGCATATCTCCGATGATTTTAAGAAAGCTGTGGTCACCATGAAGCTGCGTTGGTGGAACCGAAATCTGGTAGGGGTTCACTTCGGAGGCTCGTTAATGTCTATGTCTGATGCCTTCTATATGCTCCTCATTCTTCAGAATATAGGGCGTGGCTATGTGGTGTGGGACAAGGCCTCTACCATACGCTTTAAAAAACCGGGTAAGGGAAAGGTTACCTGCGTTTTTGAAATTACTGATGCCGTTATTGAGCAACTCAGATCTGAAGCCGATGAGCACGGTAAAACCGAAATTATTCTGCCCTTAGAAATTACCGATGAATCCGGAGAAGTGGTCTGCGAGCTGGACAAGACTATTTATGTGAGGAAGAAAGAGCCAAAACAATAATTGTTTGTCATTACCGCGAAGGCGGGAATCCCCAAGTTGTATTGAAATAGTGAGATTCCTGCCTACGCAGGAATGACAGCTTCATGTAATAGTCTTAGAGTCTTACAAAGAGCTGGGAGTCGGATAAAATCAAAACAGCCCATGGATTAAACCATGGGCTGTTTGTTTGAATATCGTTTATGGAAAATGGCTTCAGCCATTTCTATTTTATTAGCTATTGAAGTGATACAAGAAGATAAACTCTCCGGTAAAGGCTGGTTTTGGGTTGTCTTTAATCTCCAACTTTACATTTAGCTGGCATTTAGTAATGCCTCTCAAATCGGCCAGGCTGCTGAGTTTTACTCTAAGTCTTACTTCTTGACCCACTAACACCGGTTGGTTAAACTTCAGCTTCTCAATGCCATAATTGATCATCATTTTGATGTTGTTGATTTCGGCAATCTGCTCCCATAAATAGGGAAGGAGAGATACTGTCAGGTAACCATGGGCTATGGTACCGCCAAAAGCTCCTTCTGCCTTGGCTCTTTCCTCATCAATATGGATCCACTGATGATCTATTGTGGCTTCGGCAAAAGCATTTACTCTTTCCTGCTCTATCTTCAAATATTCAGATACACCTAATTCCTGATCTATATAGGCTTCAAATTCTTTATGGCTGTTGATTACAATTTTCGACATATGCTTATTCCGAATGAGAAACGAAACTAAGGCAAAATAAAATCAAATCAAGCGAGAAATTAAAATTCTAAAGTCAGCTGCTGACCCAATTTAGGCGGCTCTTCCTGCTCGCCTTCAAAATTGCTGAGTGTAATACCCAGAAGTCTAACGCCTTCGGTGTGATTTTCCCAGTCGATATTTTCCATAATACTGAAGGTGATTTCCAGTATTTCATTTAAGCTGTCAATCACATGATCTTCAGTTTGGCTCCGAGTAATTTGGGTGAAGTCGCTGAACTTTATTTTGACTGTCAATGTCTTGCCCCATTTATCGGCTGATTCCAGTCTTTTGAAAACAGTTCTGGCAATGGGATCGAGTGCCATTTTCATATCAGCCAAATCATGAATGTCATGATTGAAGGTGTTTTCAGCACCAAGCGATTTCCTGATTCTATTAGGGTTAACAGGGCGGTTGTCATTTCCACGTACAATCTCATAGTAGAAAGCACCGCTTTTACCGAATATACTGGTGAGGCCTTCTTTGCTCCATTCTTTCAGGGTTTTGCCATCAACAATGCCTAGGTTCTTCATCTTCTCAGCAGTTACTTTTCCCACGCCAAAGAACTTTTCAATCGGCAGTTTCTCCAGAAAGAGCTCCACTTTTTCGGGACCAACTAAAGTAATTCCATCAGGTTTGTTGTAGTCGCTGGCTATTTTGGCAATGAACTTATTGGTTGAAATTCCGGCTGAGGCGGTTAATCCTGTTGTTTCTTTAATCCTTTTCTTGATCTCCTTTGCAATAAGTGTAGCTGAGGCAATGCCCATTTTGTTGTGCGTGACATCGAGAAAGGCTTCATCTAAAGAGAGTGGTTCAATCAGGTCCGTGTAATCAGCAAAAATGTCTCTGATCTGATTAGAAACCTCTTTATAGCGCTCGAATCTGGGTCTGACGAAAATGATTTCTGGACACTTTCTATAGGCAGTAGAAGACGGCATGGCAGAACGAACTCCAAACTTTCTTGCTTCATAGCTGGCGGCAGCTACGACACCTCTTTCCCTGCTTCCACCAACAGCAACGGGTTTGCCTTTGAGCTCAGGATTATCGTGCTGCTCAACCGAAGCAAAAAAGGCATCCATATCTACATGAATGATTTTACGAAGTGTTTCTGAGGGTTTTTCCACGCTGTTGACGAATTTAGCACGGAATTCATAAACTTTGTTTATTCATTCAGGTTCTGTTTCCGTAAGATGAAAAAGTCTAAAAAAGTATTTGTTCTGGTTGCTGTTTTGTTTGTGCTGGCCACTTTGGTAGTGGGCTATGATATTTCCAGAAGAACTTCCTTTCCAGGGTCTAAAAAGCTGCTAAAGGAATCAATAGCACCTTCTGAGGAGGCAGCAGATAGCACAGATGTAAATAAGGACGAAGAAAAATTATCCGATCAGTGAGTAAGAAAGAGTCAGGTAAGAAGATAGATGTCGATAAGATAGATCTGGAGAGAATGGGTGAAATGACCACCGAGAATCCGGGTATCATTCCATTTCCGCATACGGTTGGGGCTGCCATGGTTAAGCCTGAAGATAAAGGCAAGATCAAAGGTCGGGCTGTATCTGCCATGTATGATCAAACGGAGATGGATATGAAGCAGATCTATGAGCAAATGCAGTTGCTGGCAGAGCAGGCTAAGACTATCCAAAACAGAGTATCGGTTTCGGAGAGAATTTACCAGGCCAAAATGAGCTTCGATCCCATCATTAGCCGCATTTATCACCTTTATCAGAAAAAGGATGGAACCGATACGCTTTCACTGGTTTCACCCGATGAGTGGGGAAAGAGTTGTCCATACGACTTTATCGCTACCGTAAAGCTTCTGCCAGATCATACCTGGGAAGTAATCAAAGAAGGAGATATGGGGTTGTAGTTAGTCATGCCCGTCGTCAGACGGGGTTTTTTGATCCAATCTGAGTTAAGCAAACAGTCCGTTTACCTCTAAATCTACCTTTTCCAGAATGAAGGCTTTGTCTTCTATGTTATTCACAAAGTCGAGGTTGTTTACATCTACTACAAGCAGTTTGCCCAAATCATAAGAGCCGATCCAGTCTTCATAATGACTGTTTAGGTTTTTGAGGTACTCAATCCTGATCAACTCCTCGTAGTCTCTTCCTCTTTTCTGAATGTTGGCCACCAGCTTAGGAATATCGGCCCTAAGGTAGATGAGCAAATCAGGCGGTTGCACATGCTTCAACATAGAATTGAAAAGCTCCAGGTAGTTGTTGTAGTCTCTCTCAGAGATAAAACCAGACTTGAACAGATTAGCTGCGAAAATATAGCAGTCCTCATAAATGGTTCTGTCTTGAATAGTGCCTCTCTCTGTTTCTCTGATTTTCGCTACCTGGTTGAATCGGCTATTCAGAAAATATACCTGCAGGTGGAAAGACCAGCGCGACATGTCTTCATAGAAGTCCTTTAGATACGGATTGTCTTCAACTGATTCTAGTTGAACATCCCATCCGTATGTCTTGCCTAACATCTTCGCCAATGTCGTTTTTCCCGACCCAATATTTCCTGCTATTGCTACGTGCATTGAATTCTAAAATTTCCGAGGGCGCAAGTTATCAAGGTGCCTTTGTTCAATGAAGTTTATACAAGAAAAAAAGTCTGCGAGAACAGACCTTTTTTAAGAACACCCAATAAATATGAAGAGATATGAACTAGACGCGAATGTAGTTTAGACGTTTGTCTATATCGTAAACCAAACATTAACAAAGTGTTACGATCTGAGTAGAAGTGTTTGTTAAAGGAATGAGGCTCTAAATCCTCCGCCCTTCAGGCACCTCCTTTGCAAAGGAGGAATTGTTCTATTGAGATTTCTAGCCCTTAATGGGCTTCTGATCCACAAATAATAAATACTCGTTGGTGACAACACCAACGAGGGCTGAAGCTCTAAATCCTTCGCCCTTCGGGCACCCTGCCTTTGCAAAGGAGGAATTGTTCTATTGAGATTTTTTGCTTTTAAAAACTGGCTCTGAAGGCGATTACGGCATTGAAGCCTGGGGCACTAATGCCAGAAGAATAGGGTCGGTAGTGAGTGTCTAAAATATTCTCCAGGTTGAAGTTGATGCTGTAATAGTCATTCAACTTGTAGGAGTTATAGATATTGATGGTGTACCAAGCTAAGGCACCATCGGTTGTATAAAGGTGAGGCTTTGCTTGCTCGGAAGGCGCTAAATCTTCAAAAGGAATGCCCCCGCTGAATTTCACCTTAAAGGTTGAGGTGAGCTGCTTTACATTCATGGTCATACCGAGTTCACCAAAGAGAGGAGTAACGTGTCTTAGAGGAAGTTTTTCAACCGTATCTTCACCCTGGGTGTATGTCACTGATCCATTCATGATTACTCCACTTGGCATCTTCCATTCTCCGCTAATCGATAAGCCCCAAATAAAGGCTTCTCCGGCATTCTGCTCTGCAAAAACATCACTCAAAACACCGTCATACATGATCTGGCTTTGGCCATTGAAGTTAAAAGGGCGTCTTACCAGTGCATCTTTCAAAAAGGAGTAATAGTTGACGAAGCCAAGCCGAAATTGCTCACCTATCGATTTACTGATTCCATATTCCACATTGTAGCTATATTCCGGTTTCAGGTCTGGATTAGGCACCACTACTGCTCCAGGCTCTGAGTCGAATACTTTGCCCACGTCATCTACATTCGGTGCCCTGAAGCCTGAAGAAACCAAGGTATTGAGCTTCCACCCATTGCCCGGAAGGTAGACCAGGCCGAGGTTACCTGTCAAGGCACCATTTCTTAGTTTTATTTCATCGAATGGGAAATTGTAGAAGCTGTCGTCTTCAAATTTTGAATTCAGTAGGGTATAGGTATAGCGAACGCCTGAGTTGAAAATGAGTCTGTGGCTGATATTCTGTTTAATACTCAAATAGGCTGCAATGGTATTGTAGTCGCTGCCT
>JABXIP010000153.1 GCA_013373005.1 Cytophagia bacterium
AACTTCGCCCGCTAGCGGTCAAATCACATAACCAGAGACATTACACACTAAGCAAAGCTTCGAAGAAGCCACATCAACATAAAAATAGTCCCTAAATCAACTCCAGCGCCCTTTCTAAATCAGCAATTAGGTCTTCCTTATTTTCCAGACCTACAGAAATTCGCATGTCACCAAGTGAAATACCCAATCCGGCAAACTGATCAGGGCTCAATTCTTTAAGATAACTGATGGCAGGAGCGTAGATCAGACTTTCATGACCTCCCCAGCTCACTCCCAGATGGAAGTATTTCAGCGTATTCACAAAGGCTTTGATTTTTTCCAAATCATCCGTTTTTAGTTGGAAGCCCATTAATCCTGTAAGGCCAGTCATTTGTTTCTTAGCCAGTTCTTTCTGGTCGAATGACTTGGCTCCGGGGTATCTCAACAACTGTATTTTAGGATGGTTTTCCAGAAACTCAGCAACGGCCAAGGCATTCTCCTGATGCTGCCTCATTCTGATAGGCAGTGTCCTTAAACTTCTCAGCAGCAGCCAGGCTTCAAATGGAGCAATTTTCGCCCCGATCCACTCAAACTCTCTCAGCGAAATGGATTCTACCTCTTGCTTCGAACCCACTACCAGTCCTGCCACCACATCACTGTGGCCACCAATGTATTTGGAGCATGAATGAATCTCCAGATCAATCCCCATGGCCAGCGGCTTTTGAAAAATGGGGCTGGTCCAGGTATTGTCAATCATGGTTTTGATTCCTTTGCTTTTGGCTAATTTAGCCACGGCTTCAATGTCTTGAAGCGAGAAAACCGCAGATGAAGGGCTTTCCAGGTAAATCAGAGAGGTATTGTCCTGAATCGCATTTTCAAAGTCTGAAATGTCCTTTCCTGTTACATAGGTCACTTCCACATTGAACTTAGGTTTCAGATATGAGGAGATAAAATTATTAGCCGGGCCATATAAGTTTTTGATAGTGATGATATGGTCTCCCGCATTCACACAGTGCATAATGGCTGCAGAAATAGCACCCATTCCCGAAGGAAAAAGCTGCGCCTTTTCACCACCACAAAGAGCTGCCAATTTTTCTTCAACCTGCTTCACCGTAGGGTTTCTTCCTCGAGTATAAATGAAGCTTTCCATTCGGTTGTCGAAGGCTTGGTCAATGTCATCCCAGCTTTCAAAAGTGAAAAGTGAGTTCTGATAAATTGGTGGGACTACCGCCCCGTTAGGATTCCTTTGCTCATCATGAGCCAGTAAGGTTTCAATGTTTTGCTTTTTCGACTCACTCATCTTTCAATTCTTTATTCGCATCAATTTCATGATAAAAACAACCTTTTCCGGTAATGGCCAGCAATGGCGCTATGGCCAGGTTGGCCAGAGTTGTCAGCTGCCAAAACCAGTAATCTTCAACCGCAACACCTAAAGTGGCGGCAATGAAAATTCCTGTTGTGGTCCATGGAATACTATTTTCCACCATGGTTCCATAATCCTCAATAGAACGTGAAAGTACTTTCCTCGGAATTTTATATTGGTCGTATTTCTTCGCGAAAGCATCGCCAATAATAAAGCTGGTTGCTGTTTGGTTGGAGGTTGTTACGTTGGTAAAGCCTGTGGCCACCAAAGAGGAGATGATTACGGAAGGTCTGTTTTTGGCAAAAGAGAAAAGGCGGTCCACAATTCTCGGCATGGCATTGATCATATCAATTGATCCAACAAAAATGAAGATGACAATGGCGATCATAAAGGCAAAGCTCAGCTCATAAAGACCGCCTCGTGAGAAGAGTGTGACAATGCTTTCAGGAACTTCCGGCATCCAACCCGCCATGGAAGTATCAAAGCCGGTGTTTAAAGTGTTGATCACATTTTCCAGACTATAATCCTGAAGAATCAGAGCTAGGATTGCTGCTACAATCGATGAAGCGAGTAAAGTCGGCAATGTGCCCTTCTTTCTAATCGATCCATAAAGCACAATGATTGGCGGAATAAACAACAGTGGGCTGAAATGGAACATTTGATCAATAGCGGCCAGTGTTTCTTCCACCTTGGCATTATCTATTTCTGCCGAGCTTATTGGGTTGACCAGACCGATGATGAAGTACACAATCAAGGCAAAAATAGCGGCCGGCAGGGTGGTGTTCATCATGGACCTGATGTGAGCGTATAAATCTGTTTCTGCAGCCATGGCGGCCAGATTGGTGGTGTCACTCAATGGTGAAACTTTATCTCCAAAATAGGCGCCTCCCACAATTGCTCCGGCAGTAATGGCCAAGTCGGCATTGACGGCTTGTGCAATGCCAATTAATACAACCCCAATGGTTCCAATGGCTCCCCAAGAAGTACCGGTTAGGGTAGAAAAGATGATCGGAATCAGAAATGCCAGCACATACAGATAGTCTGGATTAATGAGCTTAATGCCATAATAGATGAACATAGGTATGGTTCCGCAGATAATCCAGGAGCCAATTATTATTCCAATGGCTAAAAGGATCAGCAGGGCAGGAAGACCCTTTGCCTGTTTTTTGATAATGGCAGCCAGAATATCGTCCCACTTAAAACCCATTATCAGTAGCTGACTAATGGCAAATACTGAAGAGACTAGAAAGACAATCTCCAACGGAAATGCTTCCTGGTCCAGAAACTGTGGACGAATAATCAGGCCGTAGCCAATCATGATTGAAAGGAAGGCTACAGGTAAAACGGCATGATAAAATTTAACCTCGGGCTTTTTTATAGAATTCATAAGCAAAAAGTGCCGAGAAGATAGTGAGACTGGCTAAGAATTAAAACCAAGTTTACTTACTGTTCTTAATAAACTGCTTGGCTAGAATATTGAGGCGGGCACGGTAAGGTACGACTGTACCAATTCGCTTATAGAGCCTTGGGAAGAAGCCAGGAATAACCACTTGCTTACCTTGCAGCATCTTATCTAGCGTATAGCTCGCTACCTGCTGAGGCGTTCTGCTGGAAAGCCTGGCCATCAAGCCAAGCTCCTTCTCGCGAAGCATTACATCAGGATTGGTTGGTACTGAGGCTGGGCATAACACCGTAATTTTTACAGATGTACCTTCAAGTTCTTTATTCAGGGATCTGGAGAAGGAAAGCACGAACTTCTTACTGGCAGAATAAATTCCTTTAAAAGGGATGTCATAAAAAGCAGCCATACTGGCCACGTTGATGATATTGGCCTTCTCTTGGGCCATCATCATTGGAAGGAACAAATGGGTGAGTCCGACCAAGGCTACCATGTTCAATTGCATTTGACCTTCGTAGAATTCGGAAGGCCTGCTGACGAAAGGTCCTGAATTACCCAGTCCGGCATTGTTGATCAGAAGGTTTACAGTGAAGTCGTTTTCCTGACACCAATTGAGGATTTTCTTAGGTGCTCCCTGCTCCATCAGGTTAACACCCAAAAGGTGGAAAGACTGGTCGGGGTATTTACTACTTAAGGCATTCGCTACCTCTTCCAGCTTGGGTTCGGGAAGGGCAACCAGCAGCACGTTTTGTCCTCTGGTAGCACATTCTTCTGCAAAAGCCCTGCCGATGCCGTTGCTGGCTCCTGTGACTAATGTGTATACTGCCTTGCTCATTTGAACAGCCAATTTACAGTTTCTTGTATTCCATCCTTGAGTGGTGTGATTTGGTAGCCCAGTTCGTTCTTGGCTTTTTCGCTAGAAACCCGCCACTCGTAGTAGTACTTTCTTACCCAGCCTGGAGTAATCATGGGTTGTCTGCCGAATTTCTCGGCCATAAACAGCTGCAATCTTCCGAAGGTAAGCATAGCACCCAGAGGCATATTATACAGTTTATGTTTCTTTCCTCCAATTTCTGCAATGGTATCGAAGAGCTCGTAGTAGGTAGCATCCTCTCCTCCCAGCAAATATCTTTCCCCAGCACGACCGTTTTGCATCGCCAGTTTATGACCATTAATTACATCATCGACATAAACATAGTTGCCAGTGCTCATGCCATCACCCGGTATAAACTTCCATTTGCCTTCAATGTATTGCTTCACCAGCTTGGTTACAGAGTTACTCACATTGAGAGGTCCGGGGCCATAAACCCTTGTTGGGTTCACAATGACCACATGCTGACCATTCTGAACGTAATCTTTAATCTTCAACTCTGACTCATATTTCGAGCTCTCATACGGAGTAAAGAAATCTACCTGACGTGGTGTTTCTTCATGTACCGGTCCATCTATGGCTGGACCGATTACACCGGCCGTAGAGGTTACCAAAGTCTTTTTTACCCCCTGAGCTTTAGCGATGTCCAGAATATTCAGGGTTCCATTAATGTTCACCTTTTCAAAGGTGTCTCCTTTGGCCCAAACACTGGCAAAAGCCGCCAGATGATACACTTCATCGCAGCCTTCCATACCGGCTTGCAGCGCATCGGTTGAGAAAAGGTCCCCTTCCACAAAAGAGATTCTTTCATGCCGAAGGTCTTGGGCTTTGCTTTTAGAACGAATCAGGGCTACCACCTCATGGCCTTCATCGGCTAAGTTTTTAGCTAATTTCTGGCCAATAAAGCCTGTGCCTCCGGTGATGAATATTCTTTTCGACATTAAATGACTTTCATTTCTGGGTGATGCTTCAACGAGAAGAAGAAGTTGGACAGGGCCAACGTTATGTGGACGAAGAAAGCGACCCAAATGGTACCCGTGGTAAGGGTAATTAAACATAAAACCACTCCAAGCGGAATGGCTCCAATAGTTTCTTCAAGATTTTTAGGTACGTGAACCAAGGCATAAAGGGCTGCATTGAGCACAATTGCGGGCCATTCTCCCAATAATGGAACGGTTGCGAATAACAAAAGTCCTCTAAACATAAGTTCGTAACCAAATAAGTAGGCCACCCAGGTAAAGGCATTGGTAGCCACCATTTTTTTGGTCCATTCCTTCTCGCGCACATTGGGGTAGAAGGCCAGATTCTTCTCCTTTTTGGAGTTGAAGAAGTTCAGCGGAATGATGATAGAGGCCAAACCGCCAATCCACGCTAAACTGGTAAGGTGGTTTTTAAAAGTGATGCCGTAATCTTCAAGTCCTTTACCTGTAATCAGGATAAGGATAATCGCAGGAATAATGCCGATGGTGGTGGCGCCCAGATAGCGGGTCATCCAAAGGAACTTTGTGTTGCCTCTTAGGTCACCAAACTTAGTAGTGAACTGACTCTTTACTTTGGCTGAGATGGACACGAAATGATAAACACTGAAACCAATAGTTACTAATGCAAAGGCCAAAATGGGTTCCAGGTAAGTGTTGTTCCAAGCCGGAATATTCATGGAGTCAGTGTCAAGTGGTGCGCAAAAATAACAACATCTGCTAGAATTAGGCAGTGAGCTTCCTAAATTAACCCCCAAATTCAGCCATGAAATACGCCATCTTCATAATATTTAACATGCTTTGCCTGCTCAATGTGAGGGCACAAGAGATTTCCGGACAAGAACTGCTCGATAGAGCCATTGCTTTTCACAATCCTTCCGGCAATTGGAAGGCCGCGAAAATGGATTTGATCATTGATATGCAGACTCCGGGCAATCCGATGAGGCGCAGCCAGATGACCATCAATAACAGAGATGGCAGCTTCTATCTGAAAATGCTGAATAGAGGCAATTTGTATGAGTATTGGGTAGA
>JABXIP010000201.1 GCA_013373005.1 Cytophagia bacterium
AAGGGTAAAGAAGGTTTACTGGGCCATTTTCGGAACTACCTTGCTCTATGGCATTGTATTCTTTATCGCCTATATGATCATCGTTTTCCCGATGGCCTTGTTTGCTACAATTCTATCCTTCCTCATTATTCCTGTCATTTATATTCTGATGGGCTTCTTTATGGTGATTATGTTCACCGCTATACCGGCTCAGATTTTTGAAGGTATTGGAATTGGCGGAGGATTGAACAAGTCTTTCAGGCTATTGAAAGGCAATTGGTGGTCTTCGCTGGGGCTATTGCTTTTGCTGATGCTTATATACAATGTGGTGGTTGTAGTCTTTGCCGTGCCATTTTATGCCAGCATGATCTTTAGTTTCCTATCAACTGCCGAAGTAGACATGATGCAGGAAACACCCATGTATGTAACCCTGCTCAACTACCTCTTTGGAGCTATTCTTCTTGTAGGCTCATTCATGACATATAGTATCCCATTAGTTGGTATGACTATTCAATACTTCAGCCTTTCAGAAGAAAAAGATGCCACAGCACTGATGAAGAAAATCGATGCCTTTGGTGAAGCGGAGTCAGATCAGGACGAAGAAGACGAGGAAGAATATCATTAATAAGTTCATCATCATATTGCTGTTTTTGAGCCTCAGCTGCGTAGGCCTCTCTGCCCAGGAAAACTCCTCGACCAGTGAGCCTGCCGTGCAGGAAGCTCGTGAGTTCAATGAGTCAAGAATTCAGGAGCTCAAAGAAAGTGGCGATTTCGATTATGTCGAAAGACGAGATGAGCCTCCCTCACTTTTGCAGCGGATCATGGGTTTTATAGGAGACCTGATTGGCGGTATATTCAGAGCAGCTACCAGCACACCTTTAGGCAAACTATTTCTCTATATTGCCCTGTTTATTCTGGTCCTCGTTGCCATAATCAAAATCTTCAGCATAAATATTAAAGATGTTTTCTATGGTTCCGCTGACAAAGGAAAAACTGATTTTGAATTTCTGGAAGAAAACCTCCACGAGCTAGATCTAGATAAATTATTGGTGGAAGCTTTAGCTAAGGAAGATTTCAGGCTAGCTATTCGACTTGAATATCTCAAAGCGCTGAGGGCACTCAGCGAAGCACAAATCATAGATTGGGAACAGGGGAAAACAAACTACGAATATCTCTATCAGCTGGAAACAGAAAGCCTGAAACAGCCCTTCAAAGACCTATGCTACTATTTCGATTATGCCTGGTATGGAGATTTTGAAATAGAAAAACCCATTTACGATAAGGCCAAAGCCAAAGCTGATTCACTGACTCAGCAGGCAACAAGAGAGGAGGCGAAAGTAGCATGAGGGGAGACAAAAAATACTACGCCATCATCATTTTCGTATTTCTGGCCTTGTTCCTTATTCAGCAATTCCAGAAACCTCCAACCAATTACGATCACACCTTTTCTCATAGAGACAAAAACCCATATGGTGGGTATGTGCTGAAAGATATTTTACCTGAGTTTATGGGAGGTCATGAAATTGAGTCTCTCAACCTTACTTTATACGAAATTCAGGATGAAGACCTTTCAGACAAAAACCTGATCATTCTGGCCGATGAGCTTTATATGGATGCCGAAGATACCGATGTATTTCTCAATGCCGTGAACTCAGGAATGACGGCTTTTGTATCGGCAAGTAATATCGGTGGGCAATTGGCCGACACATTAAAATTCGACACCGATGCGGATGAGTTCTACTATGTAATGAATGCCGATCAGGATAGTACGTTAGCCAAAGTTGAAAATGACAGCTACAAATTTAAAAGGGATGCCCTGCGCTCCTTTTTTGTGGATTTGGACAGCATCGAACATCAAGTTTTAGCTGTAAATGCAGAAGATCAGCCCATCGCCATTAGCGTTCCGTTTGGTGCAGGTAAAATCGTACTGAATACTACGCCAATGGCCTTTACCAACAACTATATCTTCTTTAAAAACAATGCTCAATATGCCTCCAACCTGCTAAGCCAGCTTCCTCAAAGAGAAACCATTTGGAGCGAATATTATCAGCTGGGACGATTAGAAGTACAAACTCCAATGAGGGTAATTCTTACCACTCCTGCCCTGAAATTTGCTTATGGAGTAAGCATTATTTCACTCCTGATTTTTATGGTTTTTGAAGCCAAAAGAAAACAAAGAATCATACCAATTATTGAACCCTTGAGAAACACCAGCCTTGAGTTTGTGAAAACTATAGGCAAGCTTTACCTCAAAAGTGGCAACCATAAAGACATTGCAGAGAAGAAAATTCAGTACTTTCTAGAGTTCATTCGCAGCAAATATTACCTCAACTTTCAGCAGTTCGACAGAGACTTTTTTGAGAAACTCAGCTCCAAATCGGGCAAAGATGTGGTTCAGCTCAAGAAGCTTTTCGATATGATGGATAGAATTAAAAAACAGCCGAGCGTAAGCGTTCAGGAATTAAAAATGTTAAACACCCAACTCGAAGATATATATGGAACAAATGGAAGATAAACCGGAGTTCGAATCAAGATTAGACCTTTCCGGGCTACAGACCAAACTAGATGCTATGCGACAAGAAATTGGCAAATTGCTGGTTGGTCAACAAGAAATGGTTGACATGCTTTTAGTAAGCATTCTTTCCAATGGCCATGTTTTGTTGGAAGGAGTTCCGGGAGTGGCTAAAACGCTCACCGCTAAACTACTGGCCAAAGTGATTAAAGCTGACTTTTCCAGAATTCAGTTCACACCAGACCTGATGCCTTCTGATGTATTGGGAACGTCTATTTTCAACCAGAAGAAGACAGAGTTTGAGTTCAAACCGGGGCCTATATTCTCTAACATTATTCTGATCGATGAGATCAACAGAGCCCCTGCTAAAACACAGGCTGCCCTTTTCGAGGTTATGGAGGAGCGTCAGGTTACGGTGGATGGTGAAACTCGAAAAATGAGTGAGCCCTATTTTGTGGTAGCCACCCAAAACCCAATTGAGCAGGAAGGAACCTATAGGCTCCCAGAAGCACAGCTGGACAGATTTCTCTTCAAGTTGACTGTTGGTTATCCATCAATCGATCAGGAAGTTGACATACTGCTGAACCATCATGAGCAAAAGGTGGCAGTTGATTTAGGAGCAATTCAACCGGTGCTTTCCCCCGCTGATATTGCGGCCTTTAAAACTTTAGTAGGCCAAGTGCATGTTGAGCCTGAAGTGTTGAAATATATCGCAGCCATTGTGGCTGCTACCCGACAGCATGTTTCATTGATTCTGGGTGCTTCTCCGAGAGCATCAGTTTCTATTTTGGTGGCTTCCAAAGCCTTTGCAGCCATGAATGGACGTGACTTTGTCACCCCTGAAGACATCAAATTTATTGCAATCCCCGTGATGCGACACAGAGTAATTCTTACTCCTGAAAGCGAAATGGAAGGCATTGATTCAGATGAAGTAATTAAGGAAATCATTGATAAGGTAGAGGTTCCTCGCTAGTGAAGATCATTCGGGCCATATATCTGAGTAACCGGCTTTTTGCGGCCATCGGCATTATCGTAGCCAGTGCGCTACTTGGCTATGCTTTGGGTTCATTCGAAAGCCTGGCCAGAGCTCTGTTATACCTATTGCTCAGTCTGGTATTGGTTGATGTTCTTCTGCTTTTTAGGGTGAAGAAGGGAATATCTGCCAACCGATTCACTCCGGAAAAGTTCTCAAATGGCGATCAAAACCCAATCAGAATTTTCATCCAGAATCTTTACCAGTTTAAAGTCCGATTACTGGTGATAGATGAAGTGCCAGACCAGTTTCAGATGCGCAAAGCCAACTTTGAAATTGAAGTAGCCGCTTCTCAATCGAAAGCCATTAATTACGAATTACGACCCGTAAAAAGAGGTGAATATCACTTCGGGAAGACCAATATCTTTGTAAAAAGTCCTCTGGGACTCATCTCCAGAAGATTTCAATTTGGCGAGGTAAAAATGATTCCCGTCTACCCTTCCTACATACAAATGAGGAAGTATGAGCTCCTGGCCATCTCTAATCAGCTGACATTGCAGGGAGTGAAGAAAATCAGGCGACTGGGACATAACCAGGAGTTTGAGCAGATCAAGGAATATGTAGCCGGAGACGACTTCAGAACCATCAACTGGAAGGCCACTGCCAGAAAAAATCAGCTGATGGTGAATAACTATCAGGATGAAAGATCTCAGCAAGTATATTGCCTAATTGATAAAAGCAGGGTAATGCAAATGCCTTTTGAAGGCCTGAGTCTACTGGATTACGCCATCAATGCTACGCTGGCACTTTCCAACATCATCATCAAAAAAGGTGACCGTGCCGGAATGATTACTTTTCAGCACAAGGTGAGTACTGTTTTGCCTGCTAGCAAGCGCAACAAGCAGATGCAGCTCATTCAAGAGTCGCTTTACAATCAGAAAACACTCTACAAAGAGGCTGACTATTCGAGGTTGTTCGTCACACTAAAGAGAAAGGTGACTCAAAGAAGCTTATTACTACTGTTTACCAACTTTGAGTCGATGGCAGCTTTAGAAAGGCAACTGCCCTACTTCTCTAATTTGGCGAAGAACCATGTGCTGGTGGTAATCTTTTTCCAAAACACTGAGCTGAAAGAGTTATTAGAAAGCAGACCTAAATCCGTAAAAGACATTTACTACAAAACCATTGCTGAGAAGTATGACAATGAGAAGCGCTTGATTGTAAAAGAGCTTCGAAAACATGGTATTTACTCGGTGCTTACTCCTCCTCAAGACCTGACTGTGAACACCATCAACAAGTATTTGGAACTTAAGTCGAGAGGGTTGGTTTAATAGTCCGTGAAGTCGAAGCGAATTATAGTTTTAATAGTTCTTGTGGTACTTGGTATCATGTTCTGGAATGCGTTTTCCCAAAAAGGGGTAAATGACTTACAAACTGATTTCAACGCAGTAGCTTTCTATCGTAATGAGAATAATACCGGACCGGTAAGAAGGGTTTATGCCGTAACTGTTAGTGATACTCTTTGGACTGAGCTTGAAGCTTATGGCAATTTTCAACCCCACAATAAACTCGGTACAACCGAGGTCTTCTTCTTTTTACAAGGAAGCCCTCATCCAACTCAGCTTCAGAGTTCTACTCCTTACTTTCCAGCATCATACAATTCAGGTGTAGTAGCCAAGTACGAAAAGAATGCTTCTGGGCTCGTTTCATATAGGAAATTCCCATTTCGGTAAATTTATATACCTCTCATTTTACAACCCTAAAATGATCTATCAAAACCATTGAAATGGTTAGAACGTCTGGTAGCCAATTATTTAGCCCAAGGTTTAAACCTTGGGCTAAATAGATATACAGGGAAATAAGAGTGGTTTCAACCACTTCTTACCTTTTAGTCTGGTCATCCCAAAGAATAATTTATTTCTTACTCAAACCCTACTGACATAGGGCTGTCACTAGTGCCTGTTTCCTTTGAATTATAAATCATTTAAAACTTCTTAATTCAACAAAATGGAAACACAAGCAACCGCCACAGAACAGCAATTATTTATCTCAACAGAAGCCATGCTACGGCACTGGCAAGGGCATAGAAACCTCACCAGAAGAGTGATTGAAGCTTTTCCTGAAGATCAACTCTTTAGCTTTTCAGTGGGTGGCATGAGACCTTTTGCTCAGCTGGCCATGGAAATAATAGACATTGCAGTACCGGGAGTAAAAGGCCTGGCTGATGGGAAATGGGAAAAGGTTGAAAGCTTCGATCATTCATTGGGGTCAATCAAAACCAAACAACAGCTTTTAGAGCTTTGGGATGAAACCACCAAAGTAATTGATGAGTATTGGCCTCAAATTTCCGAAGAAAGATTTCAGCAGGTAGAAGTGGCTTTTGGAATGTATGAAAATGCCAACTATGCCACCTTCCTCTACTTTCTGGATAATGAGATTCATCACCGTGCGCAGGGTTATGTTTATCTTAGGGCTTTAGGCATTGAGCCACCATTCTTTTGGGAGAGATAACAGTTACCCCCTCAAAGGGGGAGAGTTGGCATTCTTGAAGCAAAGAATAAATCTGACCTCACTCAGAGTCTCCTAAAAGGGACTCTGAGAAAAATA
>JABXIP010000016.1 GCA_013373005.1 Cytophagia bacterium
AAGCAGGGACATCTGTTTATTCACCTTTAGAGGCTACGGTTCATTCTTTTGCCAACCACAGAGTGCATGGGGACTATGGCCCTGTGATTATTTTGGAGCATGAAATTGAAGACCAATTCTTTTACACACTTTATGGCCATTTAAGTACCATGTCTTTGCATGGTTTATATGAAGGTAAGTTGATCAAGAAAGGAGAGCAGTTTGCCAGCCTTGGTGCCTACCATGAAAATTTCCATTGGCCACCACATCTTCATTTTCAGATTATCATGGATTTGGAAGGCTATAAAGGCGATTATCCTGGAGTCTGCAAAGCCAGCGAAAAGGAGATTTATTTAGACAACTGCCCGGATCCAAAGGTTTTTTTGGGGTCGTGATTAATAAACCGTTAAAACGGTTACAGTTGAACCTCACCTCACTTTAGCCCACGGTTTAAACCGTGGGCTAAAGAGCGATAACCGTATCGGTCACCGTCATTCAGAGGAAGTCCCTATGGTACAATGTTTCCGATCAGGACAGAACGGGTTGGGACGACTTAAGAATCCCCAGCGGACCTAGTCTTAGCGTCTGTAGCTAGTCTTAGCATCTCGCTAAGACTTTAATTGATTATGATTGATTGGGGTAGGTCTCAGCGAGACGCTGAGACCAGATTTAGATCTCAGCGGAGTTGCTAAACCCAGTTTGTGGACCAACCCACCTCTAAATCTCCTCCCGAGAGGAGACTTTTAGCTTCTGCATTATTCCCCTCCTTGGAGGGGTTAGGGGTGGGTGTTTTGTGTCTCGTTATTCAGCTCGAAAGTCTCCGTGCTGAATGATAGAACGACTGAAGTAACGACTTATACTTGATTAGATATTATTCCCCGGCCTTTAACCACGCCCTGACAATGTCTTGAAGCTGAGACTTGGTGCTCTCAATTTCCTCCAGACTTTTATAAGTCATCACCGCTCGGTCATTACCTTTCCAATCGAGAAGACCTGACTGATCTTCTATGATTCTTCCGCTTTTAGCATCCTGTTTCTTGGCTCCCAGGTGAAAAATAAGCTGCACTTGCTTCTTGGGCGGATGAATCCGCATGGTCACCCGATCATCACCCTGAAATACGTAATTAGGGCCATTCCATTTGATGTTTTCTTCGATGCCTGCCTGAGCATCCAGAATGATTTTCCTCAACGTATCGATCTCAGCTGCAAAAGGGTGATTGAGCTGAGTGAGAAATTTGGTGACGAGGAGGTTCATAGGGGGGTAAAGCCAGGGAAAGTGTCTGCTAACGTACAGCTAAGCTCCGTAGGCTTAGCCTGTCAAATATCTTTAAAATTATCTATTCGCACTACCTTTAGCAAATAGCTCAGTAAGACTATGGAGCTTAGCATTTGTTGTAGAACGTTACCCTCATTTATTCCCGCAAGCAGCACAAAAAGTTGCCTTTGGGGTTCTATATGGCTTGCCACAATTTTCACAAGGAGGGCCATATTGAGCAATACGATGATGCATAATTGCATTAGCCACTGTTTCCTTGTACCCAGTAACTTTTTCGTAATAATCGAGAAGTGGTTGGAATCGTTCAGACAATGTCCCTCCCGTAATGTTTCTCATGCATTCTCCATACAGACGATGTGCTTCTGCATATTCCTCTTCATCCAGCAAAGGAACTTCTAACTTACATCTCCAGCACCATAGATATTCCATCACTCTCCAAGTTGAGTTACTACATCCTCCATGGTGTAATGAACAAATCGAGAACCCATCTCAGTTAGTTCATATTGTTCAACATCGTCAAATGCAGATTTGTAAGTAGTTGAGCTGCCAGTTCGCGATTTCTTTGCAGCGGGCTTTCTTATGAAATTCCCAGCATAATCAGTTGGTCTATGTTGTCGGATAATACCCCCAGTGCTTAAGTCTCTAATTAGAAGTTTATATAGGTCAGCCTCAACTGAGTTCTCAGTAGGCCTTGATTGGCTAATTTTTCTCCAAATCTGCCCTCTAGTTATTCCGCGGTTCCGGTATATTTGCTTGATAACTAAGAAGTGAGTTTCATGATATGTTCGAATCCATTCAATGAAAAGCCTAATCATGTCATCAGTTGATAAACTTGTTGCACAGGCGTTCGTCAAAAGCTTCCTTAAGTAAGTTTTCTTTTCAGTCGTTTCGGAGTTATCCCATTCTTTGAAACCTTTCTTAACAAGCGCTAAATATTCTTCTGTTTCCATACGTTCTTGGACATCAACTCCTGATGATTCAAGTTTGTCAACAATTTCGAATATTGTTTGAGCGAGTTCCTCAATTTTTCGTTGGTGTTCCTCAATCCAAAGTTTTTGAAGATCATTTATTTTTCCCTGTTCCTTCTCTGCATGCAATGCGGAACTAGCTCCGATAAATCCACCTACCCATGGAATACTACTTAAGGCTGAAACAATGAATCTCGTTATTCGAGTTTTCGATCCCTTATCCTTAATTTCTGAGAGCTTGGATTTTATCTCTTCAATTGACTCTATTTTGACGGGTTTATTCATGCAGGTATGCTCTACAACGTTTTGCATATGGCTTGTGGCGGTTTCGAAGGACTTTCCTGTCCCCCGAAACCAAAGCTGGATACGGAGCGAAAACCTTGCAGGCAGCTGTTCACTCGCCATAAGGTATATGCCGTGTTAGGTGTAGTTTTTTATTTCATTCGTTGGTAACAATCTAGAATCTTCCAATGCTGCTGTTCTATGTCCTGCCTTTTTTAGATAGTCTGGGTTTTGGGCAAATTCCATAAACTTCAAAACAGACTCGTGTTCTACCAACAAAACCGCATCCCATTTTTCCGAGTCGGGTCCAATCAGAAAATTTCGGCTCTTTCCGAAATAGATAATGCGGCTTCCGGCTTTTTCTAGTTCGGGTAGAGTACTATCCATATACAATTGATAGGCTTCTTCTCCACTGATGTTTTTGGTAGGTTTTAATCCTTCTAAATTTGTATAGTCAGCCGTTGCTTTAAATTTCAGTAAGTTCAACATCACTACCTTTCCTTTGTCGTGGAAGTTTTGATAAAATTCTTTTCCTGCTTCAGGACTTGCATCAATGTGTTTGCTCATATTCTCTTCAATTTCGGGTTGTCATTTCAAATAACACCTAACGTTAGCTAATGACACAAATTTGTGTCATTATATTTCATATAGATAGCGAAAATGTGTCATTATACAGCCAATATGGTTGGTTAATAACACATATTTACTTTTCGCGCTAATCTCTATCTTTAGCCATGCGCATTTCTGCCATCCTTCTTACCGCAGGGCTTTCTTCCAGAATGGAAGGGGAGAATAAGATGCTTTTGCCTCTGGCAGATTCAACGGTAGTTCAGAAGACTTATGAGCAGTTATTGGCATCTGAGGTATCTGAGGTTGTAGTGGTAACAGGGAGAGAATCTGACAGTGTTCAATTACGAATTAAGAATTACGATTCAGATAAAACAAGATTGGTTTATAATCCAAATTACGAGAAAGGCTTGACAACTTCTATTCAAGTGGGCTTAAGGGCTATTAAGAATGCCGATGCGGTGATGATCTGTTTAGGCGATATGCCAATCGTTAGGGCTGAAGATTATCGGCTATTGATGGAGTCATTTGCCAATCAAAACGAGTACAGTATTCAGGTGCCTTTTTATCAGGGTCAGAAAGGCAATCCGGTGATTTTTGGCGAGCAGCATTTTGAAGAGATATTGAACCATAGCGAGATGAATGGCTGTTCAGGTATAGTTCAGAAGAATTCGGATAGGGTTTATAGAATTGAGGTTTCATCCAACCGATTTATTCAGGATATTGACACTCCCAATGACTACCAGCGACTGTTACAATCATTTAAATAAGGAAGATTTGCTGCGGTACAATCGCCAGATCATTATTCCTGAGTTTGGAGAAGCAGGTCAGCAAAAGCTGAAGGAATCAGCTGTACTGGTGATTGGTGCAGGCGGACTTGGAGCACCCATCCTTCAATACCTCACGGCTGCTGGAATCGGCCGGATTGGAATAGTGGATTTTGATGAGGTGAGCATTTCCAATCTTCAGAGACAAGTGCTCTTCAATACAGAAGAGCTGGGTCAGCCAAAGGCCAAAACTGCGGCTGAGAAACTTCAGTTGCAGAATCCGGGAGTTGATTTCGAGGTGCATAACTGTCCCATCAATTCACAGAATGCACTTCAACTGATTGCTGCTTATGATTTGGTGGTGGATGGATCGGATAATCTGGCCACGCGTTATCTGGTCAATGATGCCTGTTTCTTTCTGAAGAAGACTTTGGTTTATGGAGCCATTTTTAGGTTTGAAGGTCAGGTTTCGGTTTTCAATGCTTTGAAAGCTGATGGTACTCGTGGACCAAATTACCGTGATTTGTTTCCCACACCACCACCACCTGAAATGGTGCCTAGCTGTAGCGAAGGAGGGGTTTTGGGAGTGCTGCCGGGAATTATCGGTTCCATGATGGCCAATGAAGCGATTAAGCTTTTGGTGGGAATGGGAGAGTCGCTCAGTGGCAAGCTTTTCGTTTTCGATGCGCTGGATTTTTCCACCTTCAAACTGAATATTGAGGCGAATCCTGATAATCCAATCAGTGGTCAGCACCCAACTATTAAGCAATTGGTAGATTATGAGGCTTTCTGCATGGGAGAAGTGAAGGAAGCGCCAATCAAGGAGATTTCTGTACAGGAATTGAAAGCTAGAATGGATTCCAGTTTAGTCGAATTGGTTGATGTGAGGGAAGATTACGAATATGAAATCGCTAATTTGGGTGGTAAGTTGATTCCGCTGAACAAGGTTATCAGCAGGCTGTCTGAAATTCCGAGAGACAAGGAAGTGGTGATGATGTGTAAGATGGGTGGAAGGAGTAAAAAGGCTATTGAATTGCTTCAAAAAGAAGGTTTTGAAAACCTAATCAACCTGAAGGGAGGTATAACAGCCTGGCAAAAAGAGATTGACCCTAGTATGACGGCTTATTGAAGTACTTTGTGGCGTCACCCTGAACTTGTTTCAGGGTCTTCATTTTAAAGATGCTGAATCAAGTTCAGCATGACGTTCTATATTAGAGTTTGATAAAATTCGAGCCGTCATTCCAGAATTTTTCTTTCTAATTTTTCAAGGAAGAAAAATGCCTGCCTGCGGTAGGCAGATCAGTAATCTACTGGTCAGACGACTCGAAGTCGTCAGACCAGTATTGAGAAAGAGACTAAAATGAAAATAAAAATAACAGCATTCGGTATAGCGAAGGACATTGTGGGAGGAAAGCACCTGGAGCTAGAGGTGTCAGGAGCCGAATTGTCTGGAGTAAGGCAAGAGTTAATTAGCCAATTTCCCGATTTTGGAAAGTTGGCTTCACTTAAGTTCGCAGTAAATACGAATTATGTGGATGACTCATGTCAACTAAATGAAAACGATGAGGTGGTTTTGATTCCACCAGTAAGTGGGGGCTAATGGAGAAGATATATATCACATCAGATAGATTGGACAGCCAAACCTGCATCGATATGGTTTCAGACGATGGTAGTGGCGGGCTTGTCGTGTTCATTGGTAATGTGCGGAACAAGACCAAGGATAAGTCGGTTGAATTCCTCGATTTTGAGTCATACGAGCCTATGGCCTTGAAAGAAATGCAGAAGATCGCTGACGAGGCCATAAGCCGCTGGAATTTGCATGATATGGTCATTCATCACCGTATTGGGAAAGTACCCATAGGAGAAGAAGCAGTAATTATCGCCTGTTCATCTCCACACAGAAAAGAATCGTTTGAGGCCTGTGAATATGCAATAGATACATTGAAAGAAACGGTACCTATCTGGAAGAAAGAGGTTTTTGAAGATGGCGAGGTTTGGGTGTCAGCGCATCCGTAGGAATGTTTAATGATGAATGTTTAAGGTTTAATGTATTGATGAGAAGCATAGAGCAGGAAAACCTGTCATTGCTTTTGAACCGATGAAGTATTGCCCCTTCAGGGGTTAGGGGTTGAAGGTTTAATGTGCTTAACCAGAGACTGCAGAGTTAGTGTCACTCATAGAGAGTAAGTGACTGAAGAGTCTCATTTTAAAAATTACAAATGAACAATTGCTCCCCGCACTGGGAGATCCTTTAAGAACGTCATCCTGAACTTGTTTCAGGATCTATTGAAGGACGGTTTAATCTATTTTAGAAGATTCCGAAACATCCCGATAATTATCGGGACGGAATGACGAACAAAAAAATATGAACATCAAATCAATCAAATCAGAGTTTCCAATTTTCAGGCAGAAAACGCCTGCAGGAACGGATTTGATTTATCTTGATAGCGCTTCATCTACCCAAAAGCCACAATCAGTTATCGATTCCATTACTGAGTTTTACTCAAGTCACTATGCCAATACAGGCAGAGCCAGCTACTGGCCAGCCACAGAATCTACCAGGCAAGTAGAGCAAGTAAGGAAGAATGTGCAGCAGTTCATCGGTGCCAAGTCTGAAACAGAAGTTGTGTTTACTTCTGGTACGACTGACTCCATTAATAAGCTGGCTAATTCGATCTTCAACTCTGACCTATGGAAAGGAAGGCAGATCATCGTTTCAGAAATGGAGCATCACGCCAATCTGGTTCCATGGCAAATTGAGGCTGAAAGGCATGGATTGAATCTGGTGGCTATTCCGTTGTTGGATAGCGGTGAATTGGATTTGGTGGCTTATAAAGAACTGCTAGAAAAGCCAACTGCCTTGGTTGCTATTACCGCTATTTCGAACGTTCTGGGAACGATAAATGATGTAAATAAGATATGCCGTTTAGCTAAGGCCGTTGGAGCCATAACCTTTGTAGATGCTGCTCAATTGGCACCTTATGCTGGTGTGAATGTGGAGTATCTCTGTTGCGATTTCCTGAGCTTTTCAGGTCACAAGCTATATGGTCCAACCGGCATTGGTGTGCTTTACGGAAAGCAGGATTTACTCAATCAATTGCCCCCTTTTGCTTTTGGAGGCGGAATGATTACCGAGGTAGATATTGAGGGTTCTAGCTTCCGGGACAGTCCATTTAGGCATGAAGCAGGTACATTGAACATTGCGGGAATTATTGGTCTGGGTGCTGCTATTGACTTTGTTGAAGAAGTTGGTTTCGAAACTATTCAGAGCCATGAGGATGAATTGACGATTGATTTGTTGAATCGACTGGCTGACATTGAAGGCCTTAAAATTCTGGGGGAGCAGGACAGGAGAGGGCCTTTGATTTCCTTTACCATTGATGGCCTACATCCACATGACTTGTCTACCTACCTGAATGAATCAGGCATCTGTGTCAGAGCAGGACACCACTGTGCTCAGCCATTGATGAAAAAGTATCAGATTCCAGCTTCTACCCGTGTTTCCTTCGGAGTTTATAATGATATGAATGATGTTGAGCAATTCATTAAAGCCCTAAAGGGCGCCTACGAATTCTTCCTATGAACGACAGACTTAAATCGCTTTATCAAACTGTAATTCTAACCAAGGCTAAGGACAAAAAGTTTGTAGGTCAGCTGGAAAGCTATACTCATTCGATAACAGCTTACAACCCCCTATGTGGTGATAAATATGAACTACAAATAATTGTTGAAGATGATGTGGTTAAGTCATTGAAATACAATGGTTCAGGTTGTTCTATTTCAAAGGCTTCAACTACCGTTTTGTGTGAGAAACTGGAAGGTTGTAATGCTCAGCAAGTATTAAGTGGAATTGCAGAGTTTATGGAGATTGTAGATTCCGATGCTTCAAGAAATGCTGAGGAAATTACCAAGAATGAAGAGCTATTGGCCTTTGCTGCTGCCCGTGAATTTCCTGAGAGAAAAAGCTGTGCAGATTTATCGTGGAAAGAGCTTCAGAAGCAATTCAATCAACTGTTTCCGTATCATTCAAAGGAATGAGACTTTGCTTCACGTGTTTCTCAAAAAGCATGTGCATGATTCCGTCTTTCAACCCCACATCAGGCACTTGAATTCTTTGTATGTTAGCAGACTTCATGGCATGGAGGTAAATATCTGAAGCTGGCAGAATCACATCCGCTCTATCGGGATTAAGGTGAAGTTTGAATATTCTTTCCTCCAAGGTATGGCTAGCCAAGTGCTTCTGTACTTCAAGAATTGACTCAATTCGCATTACTCTTAGCTTGGATCGAGTGCCGGAAAGCTCATAAATCTTGCTGATGTTTCCTCCTGTACCGACAGCTGTAATACTGCCTCTATGGCCAGCAATTTGTGCTTCAATCCATTGACTCATTCGCTTTAGAACAGCCTTATTAGAGGTGTTTTCTATGGTTCTTACTGAGCCTATTTTAAAAGACTCTGATTTGATCTTTTGACCGTCCTTAATCACATTAAGCTCGGTGCTTCCACCTCCCACATCAATGTGCATAAATGTGCCTTTTCCGAGCTTTTCCATCACTACACGGTTGATCAGCTCAGCTTCTCTTTCACCGCTGATGATGTTGATTTTGAGACCCATTAGTTCTTTTACTTTCTGAACTATCTCTCGTCCATTTTGAGCCTCTCTCATAGCCGATGTAGCACAGGCATAGTACTGATCTACTTCATAGAGGTCTATAAGAATCTTGAAAGCGTTCATCAGTCTTATGAACTTGTCTTCTGACTTAGAGGCTATCTTCTTGAGTTTGAAAACATCCTGTCCAAGTCGAAGTGGAAAACGAACATATTCCAGTCTTTTGAAGTACTGCTGACCGTCATAGGTCATTACATTGGTTACCTGAAAACGTATGGCATTGGAGCCAATATCAATGGCGGCTAACTTCATCGATTCGAATTTACATGCAAATCAGTGCTTTTACTAGTGCATCGATATTTCTATTATTTAAACTGTTTATTCCTTAAACTTTCATTTACTTTGCATTGCTTATCAAGAAAGACGGAGGGACTAGGCCCGAAGATGTCTTAGCAACCTGGGTAATACCTGGTGCTAATTCCTAGCTCCGAGCATTCGGAGAAAAGATGAGAAGAACCCTTCCCAATTTCTCGGTGAGCCTAAATTTCTAAACATGGCTTACAACATAGAGGAAATACTCAAAGATAGAATACTGGTTTTGGATGGTGCCATGGGCACGATGATTCAACGTCATCCACTCACGGAGGAAGACTTCAGAGGTGATAAGTTCAAAGATCATCCATATTCATTGAAAGGAAACAATGATCTGCTTTCCATCACAAGGCCAGACATCATCAAGGATATTCATAGATTATATTTTGAGGCAGGAGCTGATATCGTTGAAACCAATACTTTTAGTGGAACTACAATCGCTCAGGCTGATTATCACTTGGAAGATGTTGTTTATGACATCAATTTCGAATCGGCCAAAATTGCCAGGGAAGTTGCGGATGAAATAACTGCTAAAGAGCCTGAAAAGCCTAGGTTTGTGGCGGGATCAATAGGGCCAACCAACAGAACGGCATCCATTTCTCCGGATGTGAATGACCCCGGGTATCGTGCAGTTACATTTGATAATCTGGTAGAAGCATATGAAGGACAAGTTGCTGCACTCATCGAGGGTGGGGTAGATATTCTCCTTGTTGAAACCATTTTCGACACGCTCAATGCCAAGGCCGCTTTATTTGCTATAGAAAATGTATTCGATCAAAAAGGGATCACATTGCCCATTATGGTATCCGGTACCATTACAGACGCTAGTGGAAGAACACTTTCTGGTCAGACTACGGAGGCATTTTTGATATCTGTTTCTCATATTCCAATTCTTTCTATTGGTCTGAACTGTGCCTTAGGTGCGGCTCAATTGCGTCCATATTTAGAAACGCTTTCAGATAAAGCTCCTTTCCATACCAGTGCACATCCAAATGCCGGTCTTCCCAATGAGTTTGGCCTATATGATCAGACACCAGAAGAAATGGCTGCCCAAGTAGGGGACTTCTTGAAAAATGGATTTCTTAATATAGTTGGAGGATGTTGTGGAACAACTCCCGACCACATCAGGCTAATTGCTGAAGAAGCCGCGAAATATTCACCAAGAATGGTCGATAGTCTATTGACCATAGTCGATAGAGAGTAACAATAAACACTAGAAATATGGCATTCAAATTTGAACAACTTAGAATTTGGCAGAAGGCCTTGGATTTGACAGCAGAAATCAGTGGTCTGGCAAGGTCATTTCCTAAAGAAGAAAAATTTAATCTGAGCTCTCAAATCAAAAGAGCAGGAGACTCTGTAGCATTGAATATTGCTGAAGGAAGTACTGGTCAATCTGATAAAGAATTCAATAGATTCTTGGGGATAGCACTTCGATCAGCAATTGAAGTGGTTGGATGTTTATTCATCGGACACCGAAGAAGCATTATATCTGATTCGGACTTTCAGAGGTTTTATAATGAAGAGACTGAGCTAATCAAGATGATTCAGGCTTTAAGAAATACACTAAACTAACCATGGACTATCGTCTATCGACCATCGACCTTATAATATGAGTCAAGTTACCCTAAGACTGTCAGGCCTTGAGCCACTAATTGTTACCCCAGAAAGCAACTTTGTCAATGTTGGCGAAAGAACTAACGTAACTGGTTCAAGACGTTTCGCCAGACTCATCAAAGAAGAGAAGTATGATGAGGCATTAGAAATTGCCCGTGATCAAGTTGAAGGAGGTGCACAAATTCTGGATGTCAATATGGATGAAGGTATGCTCGATGGTAAAGCAGCCATGATCAAATTCCTTAATTTGATTGCAGCTGAGCCGGATATTGCCAGAATTCCTATCATGATCGATTCATCCAAATGGGAGATTATTGAGGCTGGATTGAAATGTATTCAAGGCAAAGGAGTGGTAAACTCAATCTCCCTGAAAGAAGGAGAAGAAGCTTTCATGGATCATGCCAAGAAAATTAAACGCTATGGTGCAGCTACTGTAGTAATGGCTTTCGATGAAAAAGGTCAGGCAGACTCTTATGAAAGAAGAATTGAAATCTGTAAAAGGTCTTATGATATACTGGTAGAAAAAGTAGGCTTCCCTAAAGAAGATATCATCTTCGACCCTAACATATTCCCTGTAGCTACTGGAATAGATGAGCATAATAGCAATGCTGTCGATTTCTTCAGAGCTACCAAATGGATTAGAACTAACCTGCCTGGAGCCCACGTGAGCGGGGGTGTTAGTAACGTCTCTTTCTCTTTTAGAGGGAATGACCCTGTTCGCGAAGCCATGCACTCTGCATTCCTTTATCATGCTATCAAAGAAGGTATGGATATGGGGATTGTGAATCCGGCTATGCTAGAGGTCTACGATGACATTCCGAAGGAATTATTGGAGAGGGTGGAAGATGTGCTTTTGAATAGAAGAGATGACGCCACAGAAAGACTACTTGAATTCGCTGAAACGGTAAAAGGTGCAGGAAAAACTCTGGTAAAAGATGATACTTGGAGAAAGGAATC
>JABXIP010000276.1 GCA_013373005.1 Cytophagia bacterium
AATATCTTCCACAAAACCAGCCAGGTTCATGGTTGCCGAATCTATTTCTACAGACGACCTTCCACTGGCTCGCTGATCATAGAAGATCAATTCATAGTCTTTAGCCAGGCTTTCAAGATGAGGTAAAAAGTAAGAATGGTCGAGCACCGGTCCACCATGAATGACCAACAGAGGTTCTCCCTCTCCCATAGTTTTGTAGTACACCTCAGACTCATTGATAGTCATGAAGCCCTCCTTCACCTCGGGAGGTGTTTCCTTACAAGCGACAAAGGCAAGAAGTAATAGACCATATGTAGATAAACGCTTAACCACCTACTCTTTTAGCTTTATATCCTTCCTGTTGTAATATCTGGAGCACCTTATCTCTGAAGTCTCCCTGAATAAGAATTTCGCCAGCCTTGGTTGTTCCGCCAACACCACATTTTGATTTCAAGAGCTTCCCTAGCTCTTTTAGATCGTCTTCTGAACCAACAAAACCCTCCACCAAAGTAACCTGCTTTCCTCCACGGCTTTTCTTATCGAGCATTACTTTAAGGTTCTGCTCAAATGGTTCTAGAGTTTCTTCTTCGAAATCGCCATCATACTCATAGTCAAAGTCCTGATTGGTTGAATAAACTACTCCGGTTCTCCCTTTATCTCTCTTATTCTTCTTAGACATAATTCGAAATTAGCTATTCAAAGTGGTATTCAGAAAACAGAAATTGGAAATTAGATCTCATTAAAAACAAATCACCCCTTCACTCGGGGCGAAAAGGTGACTTGCAAATGCTTTGGAAATTACTTCTTCATAGAAAGTGTCATTACCGGAATAGTAGCGTGATTCACCAAATCTTCCGCAATACTTCCAGTCAAAAGGTGTAGCAATCCGGTTCTACCATGAGTAGCAATGGCAATCATACATGAGCCCAAATCTTCTGCGAAGTACAGGATACCATCTTCTTCAGTAGCCTCATTGTAAATATTCACAGTAACATTCTCCAAACCATGCTTCTTAATGAACTTATCAAACGAATCATTCATTTGCCTTTCTGTATAAAAATGGTTTGGTGTATTCACTTTCAACAAGTGAATTTTAGCCCCTGTCAGAGCCTGCATTTCTTTAATTTGATTGATAAACTGTGACTGATCAGTTGTAAGATCTGTAGCATAAACAATATTTTGAATGTCACTCAAAGACACCTCATCTTTCACAGTGATTACAGGGCACTTGGCGTAGCGAACAACCTTTTCGGTATTTGATCCAATTAAGATTTCATCCAAACCACTGGATCCTTTTGTCCCCATTACTAACAGATCTGCCTTCCTGTCTGCTATAACTTGAGAAATTCCTTCGTATGGACTCCCCATCTCCAGCACAGTTTCAACAGTAAGTCCACTGAGTGCGGAATCTTCTGCGGCATTTTGGAGATGCTCCTTCTGTATTTCAATGAGTTTATTTATGAAAAAAGCTTCCTCACCGACAGCATCTGCAGCTTCTCCCATTGTATTGAAAGAAAAGTTTCTAGATCCTTCTATTACAGTCACCAACACAATCTTGGCGTTACCTTTTCTGGCAATTTCCGCTGCCAACCTTGTAGCATTTCTGGCTTGCTCTGAAAAATCCGTTGGTACGAGTATGGTTTTCATGGTAGATGGGTTTTTGTTTTCTGTTGGTATGAAGTAAGAAAAAATATTTGTGGAATATAATGATTTAGGTCATAAAGCCTGCCACCATTCAAGGAGTCTCGCATATTACTATTTCATTACCGGCAGATAGCTTAGGGCTCAGATAAGGAACTCCAAGGTTCAAACCTCTAAAAATGAGTAACACGGCTACCAGAAGAATAAAACGAGGTACCCACTGAGAAAATATTTTTTGATTCCACTGTTTGATGGAATTACCAAAGAATGCCGCAGCCAACATCATAGGGAATGTACCTAGCCCAAAAAACACCATGTATAGGGCGCTTCCTCCGAGGGATGACATGGAAAGCGAAGCCAAAAGAGCCATATAGACCAGTCCACATGGCAACAGACCATTGTAAAGGCCCATTAGCGCATTTGACCTAAAAGTATTGCCTTGCAGCAGCTTTCCTAATCTTGCCTTCACCTTTAGTACCATTCGATTGAGCGGTTTTAGATAAAAAGATTGAGGGATTCGTCCACGGGTAAGTACAAGGAAGATGATCATTAATACTCCTGTTCCAATGGAAAGGTATTGCTGAAAACCAGCAAAGGAGAAAGTTTCTCCTACCAAACCTATCAGGAGGCCTAAAAAAGCATAAGTAATAGCTCTTCCCAGATTATAAGCCAGCTTATTTCTCCACCAAATGCTGCGTTTTTGCTTCTGCTGCGGCAAGGCCCAAATGAGAGGTGCGCACATGCCCAGGCAGTGCATACTCCCAAAAAGTCCGAATAAAAAGCCCGTCCACAGCAGCAGCATTAGATCACGAAGTCTATCTCTTTGTAATACTCCTTATCACCATCAGTCCAGGAAAGCTGAATTTTCCAGGCCCCGGTAATAAATTGAGAAATGTCTTGCTCGAATTTGTTAGAGCCATCGAGCTTCAGCTCCATTTCTTTGTCATATCTGGCACCGCTGGCACGATAGAACTTGACCTTTCCTTCCTGGACCTTCTCAGCCACAGCTTGCGGAAATGTCAATGACACTTTCAAGCCGGTTCGGTCGATTGAAAACTCAGGCTTTTCCTCGAGTGCATTCACATTCCTAATCCTTGTCAACTGATCTTCATAAGCTAGCTCCTGCTCGTAATAATTGTCGGCTACCAGGCTAAATTCAGTATTCATGCTGATGTACACCATGGTGAAGACCACTCCAAAAAAGAGTACAAAAGCCAGTATTATTCTATTTCCCCAATTCATCTTTTAAAACTTTACAGGCCCAAGAAAATTAGTAGACACTTCATCGATAACTACATCGCCAGAGCGCAGTTCCAATTCTATTTTAGTTTTGGTTTCCTTCAAATCGGCCTCTGGCAGCTTAACGATAAAGACACGGTCAATTTTCGACTTGGCAGGAAGAATCACTGGTCCTTCTCCAACAGATTCTATGGTTCCATTGCCCCCTTTGAGAACTACCTCCAGTTCTATGTCCTCTGCCGTTTTGTTCACGAACTGAATATTATAAATATTCTGCACCAGACCTCCATCAATTTTCTGGTACATCATGCCGGGTACACGAAGCATGGTAGCCTGTACATCAGACCTGCCAGAAACAAATATGGTCAGCAAGGTCATGAGGATTAGGAGTACCCCGGTGTAGCCAGCCACTCTTGGTGTAAAGATTTTCTTTCTTCCTTCAGCAATAGCACTGTATGATGTAGGTCTGATGAGCCCGGTTGGCTTACCGATTTTGGTCATTACATCATCGCATGCATCGATACAAGCTGTACAGTTCACGCACTCCAAT
>JABXIP010000012.1 GCA_013373005.1 Cytophagia bacterium
AGTAAGGAAAGTCCGGGCACCACAGGGAAGCATAGCGGCTAACGGCCGTCATCCCGAGTAATCGGGAGAGGACAAGTGCAACAGAAAGAATGTACAGGTAATGCTGTAGTGAAATCAGGTAAACTCTATGCGGTGAAATGCCACGTATACTTGTGCTTGAGGGTACCCGCCCGATACAAGAGGGTAGGCAGATTGATCCTGACGGTAACGTCAGGACTAGATAAATGATAAGATCATCCCAAAGGGGAGTAGACAGAACCCGGCTTATAGGTCTATATCTTTTTTCCTTTTAGTTAATTGAGAAATTTGTGAATCAGTTGATTGGTTCTAACCGGCTAAAAACATTATTTGCAATCATTAGTCGTTTAACTAAAACACCAATTTACCAGTTACCCATTTCCCTAATCTACCAAGAAGCATGGCAAAAATTCTGATCATTGATGACGAGCAAAGTATAAGAAGTACACTTCGAGAAATTCTTGAATATGAGAAGTACACCATTGACGAAGCCAAAGATGGTCAGGAAGGGCTAGAGAAACTGATAGCCGATAAATATGACATTGCCCTTTGCGATGTAAAAATGCCTAAAATGGATGGTATTGAGCTTTTGGAAAGAATTCAGATGGCCGGCATCGATACTCAGTTCATCATGATCTCAGCTCATGGCACCATCGAAACAGCAGTAGATGCTACCAAAATGGGTGCCTTTGATTTTGTGCCGAAGCCACCGGATTTGAATCGCTTGTTGCTTACCGTTAAGAATGCTTTGGACAAGTCTTCACTCGTTACTGAGACCAAGACTCTCAAGAAAAAGCTATCTAAGAAGTATGAGATGATTGGAGAGGCGGCTCCTTTGACCGAGGTAAAGGAAATGATGGACAAGGTAGGTCCAACCGATGCCCGTGTTCTCATAACCGGACCAAACGGAAGCGGTAAAGAACTAGTTGCCAGAGGGTTGCACGAAAGAAGCAATCGTTCCTCCGCTCCATTTATTGAAGTGAACTGTGCGGCTATCCCTGCCGAGTTGATTGAAAGTGAACTCTTTGGACACGAAAAAGGAGCTTTCACATCCGCTATCAAACAACGAATTGGAAAGTTTGAACAAGCCAATGAAGGCACATTATTTCTGGATGAGATTGGTGATATGAGCCTTTCTGCTCAGGCCAAGGTATTGCGTGCATTGCAGGAACATAAGATCACGCGGGTTGGTGGAGACAAAGATATTAATGTGAATGTTCGCGTTTTTGCCGCTACCAATAAGGATTTAAGAAAGGAAATCGCAGAAAGCAGATTCAGAGAAGATTTATATCACCGCTTAAGCGTGATTGTTATTCAGGTCCCACCTTTGAAGGAAAGGAAAGACGATATCCCTCTTTTGGTAGATAAGTTTCTGGACGACATTGCTCAGGAATACGGAACGAAAAAGAAATCTGTAGACAAAGACGGCATCAAAGCACTTCAGGCCTATGACTGGTCGGGCAACATTCGTGAATTACGAAATGTTACAGAACGACTTGTAATTATGTGTGAAGATGTGATAGGTGAAAGTGATGTGAAAAAGTATCTGATTTAATCAGAACTGACCTTCTTTCTTCTCTTCTTTCTTCTCTTTCTGGTCCACTTTTGCGTAAGCAGGACAAATTCCCTGCGCACAAGAAGTAATTCCTAAAAAGGCGATTGCTACTAGCAGAATGATCAATTGTTTCTTTTTCATGATCTTTATTTGAGCTTAAAGATAAAAATTCAATTTATTTTCAACCTTCTTCTTTAAGATTTATCTTCTCTTCAACGGAGGGCAATAAGTTTTATTTCAGACTACCAGGAGGTTACATCCTCGAATGTCTGAGTTATCCATTCTACCCTTTACTTCAAACCTACCCTCCTTGTCAACAAAACCGAGGTCCTTTGTTTCGATGAATGAGCAAGTGTAGATGTTGGCTAAATCAATGATATTAAATGCCGTTGTTCTATGGCTAGAAGGATAACTAAGAGGGTCATTAATATCTCTCCCTATTACCTTCATTGTATCACTAGGTTCAAAAACACCATCACCTTTAGAATAGGATTGAGAAAACAACTCCGTCATCCCATACTCTGAGTGAATAAATGGAACCCCAAAAGCTGCCTTTAATACCTCATGTACCTCGGTTCGAACCAGCTCCTCTCTCCTCCCCTTCATTCCACCAGTTTCCATAATGACAAGTTCTGGAAAGTCTATAGAATAGTTTTCCGCAAAGTCTAGCAAGGCGAAGGTAACACCCCAGAGGAGTACTTTCTTCCCAGCTTTTTGAAGTTGGAAGAGCTTATCCTTCAGCAAGGCGAACTCATTGAGATAAAATCCTGAATCTTCTGACTCGGTCTTCTGAATAAAATAATTCACCATGGAAACCAAGCCTGAATTTCCACGCTCCAAATATGAAGGCAACAACGCAAGAATTACATAATCATTCAACGGACCATAAATTTGCTCAAAAGCTACTCTGCAATTCACTAAATAAAAGGCTTCGTCTTTTACCAGATGCTTACTGGTGTCCTTTCCTGTGGTACCGCTACTTTCAAAAGTGGCCTCTGCTTTCCATTCACCAGTCATGATGGTATGTGACTTGAAAAATTCAATAGGAAGAAAAGGAATTCTCTCCAACTGATTCACATTCTCAGGTGTCTTACCCAGAGAAGTGCACCATTTCCGGTAAACTTCGTTATGCTGATACTGAAGCTTGAAAACATCGAGAGCCACGCTCTCAAATTGATCTGGTTTGACCGTTTTTATTCTTTCGATTAAACTATTGAATTCGAGCATTCGTTATAGAGCCAATAGACTAAGTTCACTTAGGGCAAATATTATTATAATTGTATTCAATTAAAGATAATACATGAGATTAAGCTTCTCTAAATCGTTAGTTTTTGCGTTTGTCTTATCCATGGCTATTCTAGCCTGCAATAGACCTCCAGATTTACCTGTTACTCCAGAAGTCAGTTTTTCTGATGTAGTTTTTGAGGTGAGGAATGCTGGCGATCCCTTGTTCGAGGAGAATATTCTTAGACTTTCCATTAACGTTAGAGATGGAGATGGTGACCTGGGCTTGTCTGGAGATGAAGACTCCGGACCTTATGCTCCTTATTATTTGGTGATTGAAGGTGGTACTCCAGTTGAATTTGGACAAAGACCTAACGACCCTCCTTTTACCTGTCTGGACTATATAGTTGAAGATCAGGAAAACTTAGATGTAAATCGTGACGGTGACCTGTTAGACACCTTACTAATTGACTTCAACGAGAACCAGTTCAATATTGAAGTCGACTTCTTTGTAAAAAAGAATGGTAGTTTCGAAGAAGTTGATTTGAGAGCTCAGCCTAGAGGTAGTGCTAATGAAAATACTTACTGTGGCCTGTCATTCGATGGCCGCTTTCCTTGTCTATCTTCAGAAGATAATCCGTGTTCGATTGTAAGAAACTCCAACAGACCTATTGAAGGAGTAATTTCTTATGACATGAAATCTGGATTGTTCCTTCCATTATTCAGAACCGACACTATTAAACTTCAATTTAGAATACGCGACCGAGCACTACATACCAGTAATATTGGCGAAAGTCCTGAGTTTACGCTTCAGAATATAAGATTGGAAGTAGATTAGTATAGTTTAGGAAATTTCTCTGGTTCTACCTCACCCATCAATTCATAGATTTTGTCGAATACGGTCTCAACGTTTGGCTTAGACCAGTAATCTCCATCTGAAGCATAAGCAGGCCTATGTTCTGTTCCGGTAATGGTTATAGGTTGAGAATCTAAGTGGAAATAACCTTTCTGCTCTTCAAGTACCTTTTGCATCATAAAAGCAGAAGCTCCGCCAGGAACATCCTCATCAGCAAAAACCACGCGATTGGTCTTTTTCAATGACTCTACAATTGAGTGGTGAACATCAAATGGTAATAGTGACTGAACGTCTATTACTTCCACAGAAATCCCCACCTCTTCAAGCTCTTCAGCCGCTTGCATTATAATTCGGCACATAGAACCATACGTAATCACGGTTACATCAGAACCCTCTCTCAGAATCTCAGGTACACCAACAGGTACTGTGAATTCAGAAATATTATCAGGAATTCTTTCTTTCAGCCTGTAACCATTGAGACATTCAATGATCAATGCTGGGTCATCGGACTGAAGCATTGTGTTGTAGAAACCTGCTGCTTGAGTCATATTTCTCGGCACCAATACATTCACACCTCTCAGGCTATTCAGGATCATTCCAATGGGAGAACCTGAATGCCATACGCCTTCTAACCGGTGACCTCTGGTTCTAATAATCAAAGGGGCTTTCTGCCCACCCACAGTTCTATACTGGAGAGTAGCCAGGTCATCACTTAAAGTCTGAAGTGCATAAAGCAAATAATCTAGGTATTGAATTTCAGCAATTGGTCTGAGGCCTCGAAGCGCGGCACCAATTCCCTGACCAATGATGGTAGTTTCACGAATACCAGTATCGGTTACTCTTAACTCGCCATACTTAGATTGCAAACCAGCAAAGGCCTGATTCACATCACCAATTTTACCAACATCTTCGCCAAAAGCAATTACTCTTGGGTCGCGGCTCAATGCAGCATCGAAACATGCCTGAAGCACTTCTCTACCATCTACCAAAGGAGATGACTCAGAGAAAGCAGCCTTTACTTCTGGAACTTTCAAGGAAGCCTCCTCAGATTCGCTCATTACATGAGAGCTAAATCTTTTGAAGTTTTCCTCATCATTTCTTTTTAACCAAGCCAGTAAAGATGCTCTTGAAGAAGTATTCTCAGTTCTTGTTAGCCTCAATACATTCTTGACTACTTTATAAGTATCCAAACGTATTGGGTTCAGTGTATTTTTAAGCTCAGAAACCATTTGAAGAATCTGCTCTTTGAACTGACTTTCCTGAGCAAGTGCCTCAATAATTACCACTGCCTGTTCCTGATCTTTCTTAATATCCTTTACGAAAGCATTCCATGCCGCCTGTCGAGCAGCCTTAGCAGAATCCTTTGCTTGCTTTTCCAGCTTATCTAATTCTTCAGGTGTAGCCAGATCATTTTCAACAATCCACTCTCTGAATTTAAGAATACAATCATGTGCCTTCTCCCACTCCAATCGCTCTTTGGTTTTATACCTTTCATGCGAACCGGAAGTAGAGTGGCCTTGAGGCTGTGTAACCTCCTGAACATGCACCAGAACAGGCACATGCTCTTCTCTGGCGGTTTTCTCTGCCTTTTCGAAAGCCGACTTAAGACCTTCATAGTCCCAGCCCTTAGCTTTTATGATTTCGTAGCCCTTTTTATCTGAATCTCTTTGAATGCCTGAAAGCAATTCGGAAATACTGCCTTTAGTGGTGTGATACTCCTGCGGAACCGAAATACCAAATTCATCGTCCCAAACAGCAATTACCATTGGAACTTGTAGAACACCAGCAGCATTAATAGCCTCATAGAAATGACCTTCTGAAGTAGACGCATTACCAATAGTACCAAAGGCTACTTCATTTCCCTGAATAGAGAAATCTTTAAACTCGTGGAGATCTTGATTATTTCTATAAAGTTTACTGGCATAAGCAAGACCAACCAGTCTCGGCATCTGACCAGCTGTAGGAGAAATATCGGCACTGGAATTCTTCATGGAAGTTTGTGGCTTCCACTTTCCATTCTCATCTAGTAACCTATTGGCAAAGTGTCCATTCATTAGACGACCACCTGAAGCTGGATCTGCTTCTACAGATGTGTGAGCGTAGAGCTGCGCAAAATATTGTTGCACAGTGAGCTCACCAATAGCAAACATAAAAGTTTGGTCTCTGTAATAGCCCGACCTGAAATCACCATTCTTAAATACTTTGGCCATTGCAAGTTGAGGGAGTTCCTTTCCATCGCCAAAGATTCCAAATTTGGCCTTTCCCATGAACACCTCTTTACGACCAATGATACTGGCCTCCCTACTCTCAACCGCTAGTTTAAAATCCGCTAATACTTCTTCGATATTCACTTTCTTCTTACTAACAGTCTTTGATTCTCCCACGAGCATGCACTTTATTAATTTTTGCGTACTATTACGTCTAACAAATGTAATTAGAATTCAAGACAAATCAAATTTGGCAAACCCTTAATTTTCGAACTATTTTTAGAATAAAATATTGAAAAGATGAATTTTTCATCAATTACGCATGTATAAATTGATTTTGTCAAAATATAATTTTATTCAAATATTAGAGCGAAAAAGATAATTTTACGAATTGAAGCTTTAGAAATACATCATTCTGATTCTCAGTTAAATGCGGGTTTTTAAGCCATTTTACAAACGTTTGTAGACTCTGTATACTATATTTGCCACACAAAATTTTAAATCCGTAAGACATGATCATTGGTGTTCCAATAGAAATTAAAAACAATGAAAACAGAGTGTCTCTTACCCCTGGTGGAGCACTGGAGTTGATCAAACGTGGTCACGAAGTTTATGTACAAACTAACGCTGGTCTGAACAGTGGATTTCCTGATGAATCTTATCAGGAAGTTGGCGCTACTATTTTGCCTTCAATTGAAGCAGTTTATGAGAAGGCAGAGATGATCATGAAGGTGAAAGAGCCTATTGAGCCAGAATATAAATTGATCAAAAAAGATCAGTTGGTATTCACCTATTTCCACTTTGCTTCTTATGAGCCATTGACTCACGCCATGGTAGAAAGTGGAGCAGTTTGCTTGGCTTATGAAACGGTAGAGAAAGCCGACAGAAGCCTTCCGCTTCTTATTCCAATGTCTGAAGTTGCCGGTAGAATGGCTACTCAACAAGGAGCAAAATATCTTGAGAAGCCTATTTTAGGTAAAGGTGTTTTGTTAGGTGGTGTTCCAGGCGTGTCTCCAGGTAAGGTATTAGTTCTTGGTGGTGGTATTGTAGGTACTCAGGCTGCAAAAATGGCGGCTGGTTTAGGTGCTCAAGTAACCATTATGGATGTAAACCTAGACAGACTTAGATATCTAAACGATGTAATGCCTCCAAATGTGGTTACCAGATACTCTAATGAAGTAAACATTCGTGAGCTTATTCCTCACATGGACCTTATCATCGGATCAGTTCTACTTCCTGGAGCAAAAGCACCTAAACTGATTACAAGAGACATGTTAAAAGATATGCAGCCTGGAACTGTATTGGTTGACGTTGCTGTAGATCAAGGAGGTTGTTTTGAGACTTGTACTCCAACTACTCACGAAAACCCAACATTCATTATTGATGACATTGTACACTACTGTGTAGCTAATATGCCGGGTGCTGTACCTTATACTTCTACCATTGCTCTTACGAACGCTACCCTTCCTTATGCGATTCAACTAGCAAACAAAGGATGGAAGAAGGCTTGTCAGGAAAACAAAGAGTTAGAAAAAGGATTGAACGTAGTAAAAGGCGACATTGTATACCAAGCTGTTGCTGAGGCATTCGATCTTGATTATGTTCCGGTTGAAAAACACTTGGCATAATCTTTCCATGAACTATGAAAAGGAACCTAATTAGGTTCCTTTTTTTATTTTTGAATTTCTATGATGACTAAAACTGCACTAATCACCGGAGCTGCTGGTGGAATAGGACTTGAATTTGCGAATGTAGCTGCATTGAACGGGTATAATCTACTTTTAGTAGATATCAATGAACAAACGCTGCAAGTATCTAAAAGTAGCCTGGAGTCGCTTTACTCGATAGAAATCAAAACCTTTACTCAAGACCTTTCCGCCCCTCATGCGGCTGAAGCCATCTGCAACTTTGTAGAAAAAGAAGGAATTGAAGTAGAACTACTTTTCAACAATGCAGGCTTCGGAAACTTCGGCTATTTTGCTCAAAGTAGTTGGGCAAAAGACAAGGCCATGTTGCACGTTCACATGATTACAGCCACGGAGCTCATGAAGAAACTTCTTCCGGGAATGATCGATCGTAAGAGAGGCTATATATTAAATAATGCCTCGGTTGCAGCATTTGTACCCGGCCCGCTTATGTCTACCTACCATGCTTCAAAAGCCTATTTATTAAACTTTTCTCAAGCACTTGCCAACGAAGTAAGAGCTGACGGAGTGAATGTTTCTGTGCTTTGTCCTGGCATGACCAAAACCAATTTCGCCAAATCTAATGGTAATGAGAACCCTAACATTAAATTCAACATTGCCGATGCTAAGAGTGTAGCACAATTTGGATTTGAAGGACTCATGGCTGGCAGAGTTGTATTAGTCCCAGGCTTTTGGAACAAACTAAGCGCCTTCCTGCCAAGATTGCTAAGTCGCAATAGAGTAGCGAATATGGTTGGCAATATTCAAAGAAAGAACCACGCCAAAAGAGTAGATGGCAAAGCTGCCAGACCAATCTCCATGGAATTAGCCCCAGAATCGGTAGATAAATAGCCATTTAGGCAACTCTTACAGATTCAATTGGTTTCTAATGTATAAATTGGAACATCAATAAGTAATGCTGTTAGGTAGATGCTGTTTGTAAAAGCTTTTCTGTTTTCCTTCCTCATTTCATTCTTACCTCCCCAACAAAACTCACGGGAGAGGATATTTATTGACGATTCTAATGATAGATTTCTCCTAGCCTTTAACGACCTGCCTATACTGATCGATAGCACAGGAGTAATGCCTTTCGAGCAGGTTATGAATTCTCAGAAGCAATTCTTAATTACTCCTGGATACAAGCCAAAAGACTACTGCACTACCTGCACATACTGGGTTAAAGTACCATTACTTGTAGCCAGAGAGTTGGAAGAAGAGTGGATGATTGAATTCTATGATCAAACAATAGACCATATCTGGGCCTATTTCCCACAGGAAGACGGTTCATATAAGCAATATCATGTAGGAGATGCCATCCCTTTCTATGAGAAGTCTTTTAACCACAAAAACTTCCAATGGATTATTGACACCGAGCTGGAAGGACAGCAAGATGTCTATTTCAAGGTTCAGTCGCACCTATATGCAGACTTAAGGGTATCTGTAAGAACTGTCAATCAGTTTGTGGCCTATGCCCTCAACGAATACTTTCTTTATGGTCTCTTCTATGGAATGATCTTCATTATTTCCATCTACAACATGCTCATCTTCTTTGCCATTAGAGAGCAGAAGTACCTGCTCTACACCTTCTATATTCTCAGTGTGGGGGTTTATGCAATGTGTGTGGATGGAATAGCTTATCAGTATCTATGGCCCAATTGGCCACGATGGAATCAAATAGCCTATGGAACAGCACTGTTCTCCTTAATCTTCTGGTCTCTTATGTTTTCCAGAAGATTCCTGATAACGAGTGTTAGGGCACCACGATTAGACAAAATACTCTTGGGCACACTAGCACTCAGAAGCACCTTCTTTCTCTATGCCCTTATCTTTGACAATAGCCTGTTTGAGTATAGAAACATTGAAATCATCCCGCTTTCTTTAGTCTTTTATACTGGTATCAGGATTTTCGCTAAAGGTTACAAACCAGCCAGATTCTTCGTTGTTGCCTACGGTATATTATTCCTGGGTTTCTTAACCAAGGCACTGATATACCTATCAGTCATACCGTTGGTTACAGTCAGTTATTACAGTCTTCATATTTGTTTTTTGCTGGAAATGATATTCCTAACCTTCGCGCTGAGCGATAGAGTAAGAATATTAAAATCCAACAGAGACAGGGCTTTCCAAAGAATAATCAATCAGCAAAAGGAAAATGCAGAACTGAAAGACAAAGTAAATAAGGAGTTGGAGGAAAAAATCAAGGATAGAACACGACAACTGGAGGAGAAAAACCTGCTACTGGCCTCAACCAACCAAAAGCTGATAGAGCAAACGAAAGACATTAACGCCATTAACTCCAAACTCGATCTGGATAACTGGAAACTGAAAAACAACATCAAAGAGATACTTCAAGACCGGCTCATCAATAAAAACCTCAACCTTGAGCAATTCCAAAAGATCTTCTCTGACCAGCAAACCTGTTACCGATTCCTGGAGAAACTAAAGTGGGGAAATGGGTACCATTGCTCTAAATGTGGCAACACCAAATACAACGAAGGTAAAACCAAGTTTATGAGAAGATGCTCCAAATGTGGATACAATGAGTCGGTTACCAGCAACTCCATTTTCCATGGTATTCGCTTCCCTATTGAGAAAGCCTTCTTCATTTTATATGTTACCAACAACCGACAGAAAGAGTACACACTAGATCAACTCTCCGAAATGCTCGACCTAAGACGCAATACCATTTGGAACTTCAAGAAGAAGATTGAAAGTGTATATGATAGTGACTCCTCCAAGTCTAGCACCGTCCTGGTGCACAACCTGTTCAGCACCCACCTAAATTAGCCGAAAATCAAATCTTGTTACCGAAGAGGGATATGCAAACGTTTTCGGCCTTATCAGATAATTCAGAGCCTTTTTTCAGTGATATTGAAGCGCAATAAAATCGATATAAACAACCCCTTTTAAGCTCAAAAAAAAGCGATTTTATTTTCTTCCACTTGACAGTGTTTTGCACAACCGCTACAATTACATTGAGTATTTCAATCGATTTACTCACACGACATTACCTATTAGCAAAACAAATGAATAAGGCATGAAGAAAACTCTAACCTCGTACTTGAAAGTACTCCCTTTGCTTTTGTTGTTTGCACTGGCCAAACCGCTCAGTGCTCAAACAGTAACTGTAACGGGAACAGTGTTGTCATCTGAAGATGGGCAACCCCTACCAAGTGTTACTGTCCGGGAAAAAGGCACGAACAATGGTATGACTACCGACATTGACGGTAAATACAGACTGACGGTTCCGAATAACCAAGCCGTTATCGTTTTTAGTTTCGTTGGATTTGTTACGCAAGAAGTGCTTGTGGGCAACCAAACAACCATCAACATCACCTTGGCGCCAGATATCTCTGAGCTTGGCGAAATAGTGGTTGTAGGATATGGTAGCCAGGAACAAAAGGACCTGACTTCTTCCATTTCAACGATTAAAACTGAAGAAATCTCTAAAACACCTACAGCTCAGGCCATGCAGGCGCTTCAAGGTAAAGTACCAGGCTTGCAGATTGTAAGTAGTGGTGCTCCTGGAGCAGCTCCTACGGTTAGGGTTCGTGGTGTTGGCTCATTAGAAGGTAATGCCGCTCCTCTATATGTTGTAGATGGCATGTTCTTCAATAGTATTGACTTCCTTAACACTTCAGACATTGCATCGATTTCAGTATTGAAAGATGCAGCCGCTTCCGCCATTTATGGTGTAAGAGCATCTAACGGTGTAATCCTAATTGAAACGAAGTCTGGTAGCTACAACAAACCGGCAGAGGTCGTATATAGCGGATACTACGGTATTCAGACTGCTCAAAACGTACTACAGGTTGCCAATTCACAGCAGTTTACCAACTACGCTCTAGCCACAGGCTCTAGTGCTGACGCAGCATTTATCGACAATGCGTTGCAGCGTTTCGGTAGAAGCCGCGTTGACCCTAACATTCCTGCTGTCAACACAGACTGGTATAGTGAAGTAATGGAGCAGTATGCTCCTCAGCAAAACCACTCACTGACTGTGAATGGTGGTAGCGATAAAACCAGATACTCATTAGGTGTAAGCTACTTCAGCCAGGATGGTTTGATGAAGTTTACCAGAAACAAGTATGAACGTCTGAACCTTCGTTCTAAGCTAGACTTTGATGTGACTGAAAACTTCAGAGTGGGTGGAAACATCAACATCAGTAATGGCACTCAGTACATTGGAGAGAACTCTGTATGGTTTAAAAGTTTCTTTGCAGTGCCAATTTTGCCTGCATATGATGATTTAAATACTGCAGCTTCTCCATATAGCTTTGGTAACGCACAAGTATTAGGCTACAGAGGCTCTCAAAACCCTCTAAACGACCTTTACTATAATGACAACCGAAACAAAATCGGTAAGTTCTTAGCCAATTTCTATGCTGAGTTGGACTTAATTCCTGAGACATTGAAAATTAGAACTGCTTATAACTACAGCTTCTCTCAAATCAATGCTCGTAATGTGAATTTCGACTTCAATGATGGAGTTACTGAATTCCAATCTTCGATCAACAGAAGTCATGCAACTACTTTCAACCAGATTTGGGATAGTTACCTGACTTTCAACAAGCAGTTTGATGGTGTTCATAACCTTACTGCTGTTTTAGGATACTCTTACAGAAATGAGTCTTCTGAAGGCCTATATGCAAGAGGGACAGAAATTGATCCTTCTCCAGACAGACTTCAGGAAGAGCTTTGGTACATCTCATTGGCCGATTTGATCGACCAAGGTGGCACTGGTGACTTTGGAAGCAAAACCTATGGTTCTTCTTACTTCTCTCGTTTGGCTTATAACTACGATGATAGATATCTGGTTTACGGTACTTACAGAAGAGATGGAACTAACAAATTCCAACAAAAGTGGGGCGACTTCTTTACTGTTGGCGCAGGTTGGGTAATGTCTGAGGAAGACTTCTTCAACGTTTCAATTGTAGATTTCCTTAAGCTTAGAGGAGGCTGGGGTCAGTTAGGAAACGATGGTGTTACCGCTTCAGTTGGAGCTCCTACAGTTGAGCAAAGATTCGTTGCTATTGATGGCAACAGAACGCCAGGTAACGTGGTTATCCCTACTTTCGACTATGTGGACAGATGGGAGACTACCGAAGAATTAAACATTGGTGTAAGTGCCAGAATGTTCAATGAAAGACTTTCCGTAGAAGCCGATTACTTCCAAAGAGACACTAAAGATGCTGCAGTAACAATTATACTTCCTTTGATCAGATCAAACGTAAGAAGAAGTGCTGCAAGTATCAGAAACGAAGGTTTCGAAACAGCTATCAGCTGGTCTGACCAAATTGGAGAAATTGGCTACAGCATTGGTGGTAACCTGGCGACATTGAACAATGAAGTCCTTGATTTAGGTGGACCTCAGTACCTAGATGCAGGTAGCGCAGAATTCCGTCAGAGATCAATCATTGGCAATCCATTACAAGCATTCTACGGTTATAAAACCGATGGAATCTTCCAGAATCAGTC
>JABXIP010000458.1 GCA_013373005.1 Cytophagia bacterium
AATGTCTTGACCCAGGATGACATCAGAAATATGGCCAAAGACCCTATCATTTTTGCCATGGCCAACCCTACTCCTGAAATTATGCCTGATGAAGCCAAAGCAGCAGGTGCCGCTATTGTTGGAACAGGGCGAAGCGACTTTGCCAACCAGATCAACAACGTTTTGGCCTTCCCTGGGATATTCAAAGGTGCCTTAATGGCTAAGGCCAGCACCATCAGTACAGAAATGAAACTGGCAGCTGCTTATGCTATTGCTAATTCCTTAGAAAATCCGACTGCAGATGAAGTAATTCCTTCAGCTCTAGATACCTCACTTGCAGAAGTGGTAGCCAAAGCTGTAGAAAATGCTGCATACCATGAAAGAGAATTGGAGAAGCAGATTGCTGAAGCAGAGGCTCAGATCAACAATTAGCATCATCCAAAATACTTCCTGGTTGAACACTTTACCTGGCTCAGTGTTGAATTAAAAAAGCAACATGAAAGCCATCTGGAACAATCAGGTTTTAGCCGAAAGTAATGATACTAAAGTGATTGAGGGCAACCATTATTTCCCTCCCGAAAGCATCAACAAGGAATTCTTCAAACCGAGCAATACACATACAACTTGTCCTTGGAAAGGTATTGCCAGCTATTTTACGATAGAGGCTAATGGCTCCAAAAACCCGGATGCCGCTTGGTATTATCCCGACACCAAAGAAGGAGCCAAACCCATTGAAGGCTATGTCGCCTTCTGGAGAGGTGTAAAGGTGGAGGTATAAACATAACTTTAGCCCTCCACACTATTATTCATCCTTTAGATACTTCACCGGATTATTGTATGCTACTTTCAAGGCCTGACCTCCAATAGTTACAAGAGTAATCACCAGAGCTATAGCAGAAGCAGACAATAGAATAACAGCATTCATATTAATGCTGTAGGCAAAAGTTTGCAGCCAACGCTCCATGATCAGCCAGCTAGCCGGCAAAGCGACCAGAAGGGACACCAGAAATACACCTCCAAACTGACCTCCGAATTTCCAGAGAATCTCCCGCTGAGATGCTCCCAAAACTTTCCTAATACTGAGCTCTTTTGACTTCCTTTCTGCCAGGTAAGAGACCAGTCCAAGGAGTCCTAAAATGGTGAGGAAAATACCTACAATTGCAAAACCTATGATCAGTTTTACGAACCTCTGTTCGGCCAGGTAAAGGTCCTGGAAAGCATCTTCCACAAAAGCGAAAGCCAGTGGCTGATCACTGAAATCACCCCAAACCCGGTCAATGGCATCAATTGTACCAGACGTAGCATTGGCGTTTAACCTGATGACCAGATTATCAGGACTGATCCTTGTTCCCGGTCCGGCTAGAACATATACATTGGGTGCCACGTTTTCATGCAGGGAGTTATAGTGGAAGTCTTCAACCACTCCAATAACCGTTCTTTCGCTGTCTCCGACATCCACTTTTTGTCCGTTCAACTCCTTCCATCTGGTCATTCTAAAGGCCGACTCATTCAGTAAAACCGATTGTGTTGAATCAGTTGAAAGAGATTGACTGAAGTTCCTACCTTCGATAAGTTCTGTTTCCAGGGTAGATAGGTAGTCATAGTCAATGGAGATTACATTTATGGAAGCCTGTTCTTCGCTGTCTTTACCATACCATTCAAATCCCCAGGTATTATTCATGGCTGATGGCAATGCTTCTCCGGTAGCGCTAATTGATTCTACTCCCGGCACCTGACTCATACGATCTTTAATCACCATAAGCTTTTTCTGTAAGGTCCGATCATCAACAGGGATATTGATAAGCTTTTCGGTATTGAATCCCTTGTCGAATGAACTGAGAAAATAAACCTGCCTGATAACTACTAGTGTGCAGCATATCAGGAATACGCCTATGGTAAACTGAAAAAACACCTGCACCTTTCTGGTCGCTGATCGATTACCCAATACATTTTTCTGTGTCCCTCTCAATGAATCTATCGGTCTGTATCTATTCAGGATTAATGCCGGATAGGCTCCGGAGAAGATTAAAATCAATACAACTGCGACAGCAATCACTAGGCTCACTTGAATAGAGAGAAGATCTGAAACAAGCATATCCTTACCCACTATCTGGTTGAATACAGGGAGAAGTAGAAAGGCCATACCATAAGCCAGTATAAGAGAAAGAATTAACTGGAAAAATGACTCCACATATACCTGTCTAACAATCTGAGATCGTCTAGCTCCCAACACTTTCCTCATCCCTATTTCTTTTCCCCTCTGACCTGATTTAGCCGTAACCAGGTTGACATAGTTGATAGCCGAAGCCACTAGAATCAATAAAGCCACACAGGCAAAAAGGATGACATACGTGAGATTCCCTTTAGCTATTTCACCTCCAATATCATTGGAATAAAGTCTTACCTCGTCCAGAGGCTGAAAAATGATATGGCTGTATTCAGAACTTCCTTCTCCGCGATAGGTCTCAAAAAACTCAGGAAGTCTTTTATCTATCTCTTCTAAACTCGAATGATCATTGATTTTGACATAACTTTTCAACCAGTTTAAACCCCAGTACCTCTCAAACTCAGCGTACATATCCTTAGTAGATGAGATAGAGCCCAGTAAGTCGAACTGCAAGTGGGAGTTGCCGGGAATATTCTCAATGACTCCAGTAACTTTCATGAGGAAATCCTGATTGCCGTCATATACCTTAATTGGTAATTGCTCACCAACTACATCTAGTTTATTAAAGTATTTCAAGGCAATGTCTTTGGTAATGACCACACTGTTGGGTTCGGTTAACATGGTTGTCGGATCACCTGAAATAATATCGAAGCTAAAAAAGGTCAGGAAGTTAGACTCGGCCCAATAAAAGTCGTTTTCAAGAAAGTTCTGATCGCCTTTATTCACAAGCACAATATCCTGACCCAGCCGTGTGTAGGCTTCTATTTCAGGAAAGGCTGGCTCCAGATAAAGCTTCCAGGGAGAAGGAGTAGCATCTCCCTTATAACCATTGACCGGATCATGATTGACTAATCTGTAAATCTTTTCATGATCCTGATGAAAACGATCATAACTCAATTCATCGAGCACATAGATAGAAATGAAAATGGTACTGAGTAGGCCAATAGCCAGACCAAAAACATTGAGCGATGAGTGCCACAGATTCTTCTTGAATTGTCTGATGGCAATAATGAGATAATTGAGATAGAGTTTGTTGTTGTTGCGTTGCATTTCTTTGAGCGTTTTTAACCTGAATAATCTTAAATAGGTAATGGCATCAAAGAAGTAGAACCATCGGGCCTTTCGCAGGCCTTGTTTCTCAACTCTTCTCAGAAACCATTCATACAGATCCCCCTCCACTTCTTCCAGAAAGCGTTCAGAGCAAAAAAACTCGAGTAATCGATCGACCCAGATGGGAGGAGGTGTTTTCTTCATTTCAATCGTATTTGTAGAACTAATTCAAATTAAAATTTATAATCGGGCATCATTTGCCACATTTTATCTCTCATAGTTCTGGCATGGTTAAGAGTTTCGAACCCTGCCGCACTGATTCTATAAAGTCTTCTGCGTCTCCCTCCCCTTTCTCCGGTAGCTCCACCCATATAGGACTCTACGAAGCCCTTTTCTTCAAGCCTGTAAAGAGCAGTATGCACTGTGGAAAGGGTAATTGAACGCTCAGTCTGCTTTTCTATTTCGGCTGCAATAGTTACACTATATGCATTGTCGACCAACAAGGCACAGGTAAGCAAAACCAGCTCTTCAAATTCACCAAGATGTGTTCCTTTCATTTCACTCTTATTTGTCGAACTAATATAAGGCTAAAACTCCGTCACCTCCAAAAGGTTACAGTTCAAATTGTTTGGGCATAAAAAAAGCCCTGTTGCGAGATTGCAAAAGGGCTTTCAGTTTTTTAACTGATTACTTATTCAGGAGTCTTTTCGTCTGGATATTCTTCTTTAAAGCTACCCCAATATTCAGAGATAGTATTCTTCATATCCTTGCGAAGCATAAAAATACCAAAAAGGTTAGGTAGCGTCATTAAAGCGATAGCGATGGCCGCTACTGTCCAGATTATGGTTGTATCTGCTATAGCCGCAACAAAGAAACCTGCTACATACACAATTCGATAATACTTCACTGAGCCTGAACCAGCCAGGAAAGTCATCGCTCTATCACCATAATAAGACCAGGAGATAGCTGTACTAAAGGCAAACAGCAACAAACCAATAGATACGATATATTGACCTGCATTACCCAGCCAACCCTTTGTGAAAGCAATGGCTGTCAATGGAGAACTGTGTACCAGGGATTTACCATAGAAAGAGATACTTGCATCCTGAAGCACACCATTTTTGATAGCAACTTCTCCGGTCAATGGACTTCCTCCAAACGATTCATTCACCACTACATCTTCGGCAACAGAACGAGCATGAATAACCGTTACGTCACTGGTAATTTGTCCATTTTCCACCTGAAGCATTCCATCAAAAACCGGCAATGGATTTTCTCCAGACAAATGTTCTTTTAAAGCAACTCTATCAGCCTTGTTATCATCTGAATACTCTGTTCCAGCTAGGATAGACATATCAGTTACCGCAAAATCATTGTAATGTTTTTCTTGCCACGCACCTGAAGACAAAAGAGTTAGTCCGGTGATAGAGCAAATGATAATGGTATCGATAAATGGCTCCAAAATAGCTACCATACCTTCAGAAACCGGTTCATGTGCTTTAGCCGAGGCGTGAGCAATTGGTGCAGAACCCTGACCAGCCTCGTTAGAGAATAGACCTCTACCAACACCTGTATTGAAAGCATACATTATAGTAGCTCCAAGGAAGCCACCAGTGGCTGCTGTGGTTGTAAATAAGCTAGAGAAGATAGAAACAATAGAAGGAATTACATTTCCGATATTGGCGAAGATTACTGAGAAACAACCCAAGAAGTAGATGATTGCCATTGCCGGAACCAACTTCTCAGTTACCGAAGCGATTCTTTTAATTCCACCAATAATTACAAAGGCAAGAATTACTGAAAGCACAGCTCCGGTAATCCAAGGTTCAATCTGGAAAGTAGATTTTACTGCACCGGCAATACTATTAATCTGAGGCATGTTACCTGTACCGAATGAAGAAAGAACAGTAGCTACAGCAAAGATTACTGCCAACCACTTCATGTTTAGCTTATTCTTCATGTAGTACATTGGCCCACCGGCCATGGTACCATCTTCAGCCTGCTCTCTGTATTTGTGAGAGAGTGTTACCTCCACAAACTTGGTACACATACCAATGGCAGCGGTTACCACCATCCAGAACAAGGCAGCAGGACCACCAAGGTGAAGGGCTAAAGCCACACCAGCAATATTTCCTGTACCCACTGTACCTGAAAGAGCGGTTGTTAATGCTTGAAAATGGGAAGTATCACCCTGATCACCAGCTCTATCGAATTTCCCTCTAACTACTTTAAAGGCAAAACGGAAGTATCTGATTTGAGGAAATTTCAGGTATATCGTAAAGAACAATCCGGTTCCTAGAAGTGCAAAAGGGAACCACCATGAACTGCCAATATAGCTGTCGATTAACTTAAGAAAATCGTTGAGCTGCTGCATATAGTAGGTTATTTAGTTTTATGGATGCTGCAAAAATAGGGATTATCCCTTCCCAACAAAGGTAAAAAAGGGTTAACAAGAGGCAGCTCTTGCTTATACCATCCTCACTCAATATCTGTAATCATAACTTTCTCCCAGAGATTGGCACCTTTCTCAAGTAAGGCCAGGTGAGTTGGATGCTGTTGATAAACATCATGCGCTGCCAAGTCTTTAAAATGAACAACCAGGGCGAAATCATAGCTTCTTTCCACAATTGGACGGGTAGTATTTGCGGGTTTACCAGCGTACAAAGCCTTTACCACTTCAATCTCCCTGAGCTTTTCAGTATCCGCATAAAACTCTTCTAATTGCTCTTCTGAGACATCTTCTTTAAACCAAAAATAGACGGAGTGAATAAATGGATTCTCTAGCTCAACGATTGCATCAGTTGAGTCTGAGTTTTGTTGCTGATGGCAGCTTACCATCAACAGAAGGAAAAAAATTGAAAGTGTTGATCTCATAACCTGAACTTTCATTCAAGTTATGAAAACTGATTATTTCTTCTGAGGGAATTTCATACGGTACTTCACATCAACATTCCCTTTAGAGATATTGACAAGCTTAGAACGAAGCATCTGCTTTTTAAGGCCTTTGATATAATCTGTAAAAAGCACTCCATCCAGATGATCGTACTCATGCTGAATAACACGGGCTGTAAGATCATCGAATTCCTCTTCGTGCTCATTCCAGAGTTCATCGTAATAATGAATGGTGAGTTTTTCAGGACGAAGAATATCGGCATGAACGTCAGGTATACTTAAACAACCTTCTTCGAAAGTCCATTCGTTACCGTATTCATCCAGAATCTCAGGGTTGATAAAGGCTCTCTTCACCCCTTTCTCCTGCTGCTCTTCCTCTCCCATTTGGGTAGAATCGATGACAAATATTCTGTGAGACAATCCGATTTGTGGAGCCGCCAAGCCAACACCATTGGCACTGTACATGGTTTCAAACATATTTTCAACCAACTCAGTGAGGTCTTGAGAATCTTTATGAAAGTCTTGTGCTTCCTTTCTAAGAATATTGTCTCCGTATGCGAGGATTGGGTAAATCATAAACCTTTGCTTTCCAGATAAGATTGAAGAATAATGGATGCGCTAATCTTATCAATATTGCCTTTTTCTCTTCTGTCTTTCTTTTTCATACCTCCGGCAATCATAGCATCCATAGCCATTTTGGAGGTAAATCTTTCGTCATGCAAATAAACGGGTTTTTCTGGAAACTGCTTTTTCAAAAGGTTATGAAATTGCCTTACCTGTTGAGTAGCATTGGTATCTGTTCCATTAAGGTTCTTCGGCATCCCTAAAACGAACGACTCAATACCTTCCGAAAGGTCATAGTTCTTTAGAAACTGAATAACATCTTTAGAATGAACAGTATCTAAAGGAGATGCTATGATTTGAAGTGGATCGGTAACGGCAAGCCCAACCCTTTTGGAGCCATAATCTATGGCGAGAATTCTACCCATTAATTGCTTTTAGAAAGATCATGAAACTTCAACTTCACTAGGCGCTCCAACTGAAGCGCTTTAGGGAAGAGAATTTCATTCTCAATTTTGGCGTGCAAGATCAGGTCTTTTTCTAGTCTTTCCAATTCAGAATAGAGCACTTTGATGTGCAAATCGGCCTCATCGCAGTAAGAGTAGTTATTGGTAAACTTTCTGAAGCCTTCCATTTCATTGTCATGCACTTCATGGTCAAGAGCAAACTCTCTAACGGAGTACTTTTCCATTAGACAAAACACCTCCGTACCCGGAACATCGTCTTTAAGGAATCTGGAAAGCTGGTTGACATAAGAAAAGAAGGTGTCTTCTTCTTCATAAATATGTTCGATAAAATCTTCCACAAAAAGTGGAAAAACGGACTTCAGGTCATTGGAAAGGGTTTTATATCTAAAGTCTACCTCTGTAATTCCATCTATAAGCTGTGCTACATAAGGCATTCTTTTCTTCACGAAAATGTAGTGAGCATGCTTCAGGTATTCCACCATAAGCTCAACCGGAAGGGCCCTCAGCTGTTTTTGCGTAGTTTCCTTATCATCGTTAACCAACTCCAAGGCCTTGATAACCGAAGCAGACTTTAGTCCATGATTAGAACAAACCTCCTCAAGTGTTTCCGTTTTGTAGTTATAGAATTTCACCCCAAAATAGTAGAGCACCGAAGCGTGAATGTGATTTTCTGTAACTAGGTCGTTTATAGATTTCTTGAGCAGGTTTTCCATTTCTATTGGGGGTTTAACGAATCTACTAATTTTGGTTCAGAGAGTAAATGATGATCTTACATTTTTCGCTAAACACAAATGAAGACATACCGTTAGAATCATACTATGACATTTACCCATGTTTTTGACGGGTTTGCATATTTTTGAAGATAAATTTTGAAGAAGTGAGCGAATACAAAAATTCACCTTACCATATAAGACTACCAATCCTGTTAGCAGCAGCACTTATTATTGGCGTATTAATAGGTTCAAACTTTGCCGAACCAAAGACTGACAAAAAATACGAGGCTTCCATACAAAAGTTTACCCAACTCATGGATTACATAGAAAACGACTATGTTGATTCGGTAAACACTAGCAGCTTATTAGAAGAGTCTATTGAGTCTATGCTGGATAAGCTTGACCCACACACGGTTTACATTCCACCTAAAGATGCCGAATTGATGGAGTCGCAGTTAAGAGCTACGTATGATGGTATTGGAGTTGAATTCAATCTATTGAGAGACACCCTCTATGTGGTTAATCCGCTATCTGGCGGCCCTTCGGAAACTGCAGGTATTTTGGCAGGTGACAAAATTGTATCGGTAGACGGAGAGAACATTGCCGGAATTGGAATCGGTAATCGCGAGGTTTATGATATGCTTAGAGGGCCAAGAGGCTCAAAAGTGACCGTAGGTGTGGTGAGGAAAAACGAGCCTGAGGTTTTAGAATATGAACTCAAAAGAGGAGCCATTCCTCAAACCTCATTGGATGCCAGTTACATGATCGATGATCATATCGGCTACATTAAAATCGATCGCTTTGCAGAAACTACTTACAGAGAATTCAAGACTGCTCTGGCTGATTTGAAAAGCCAGGGAATGACACAGTTAATTTTAGACCTTCAGAATAACGGTGGTGGCTATATGAGTGCCGCAGTTGGAATAGCCGATGAATTTCTGAAAGAAAACGAGGTAATCGTTAGCCAAAAAGGCCAGAGTGGAAAGTACGATCGTGAAGACAGAGCCACCGAAGGAGGACTCTTTGAAGAAGGAGCCGTGATGGTTCTCATTAATGAAGGGTCGGCTTCTGCTTCGGAAATTGTAGCAGGAGCTTTGCAAGACAACGACAGAGCTTTGGTAGTCGGTAGAAGATCGTTTGGAAAAGGACTTGTTCAATATCCTTTCGACCTGAAAGATGGTTCAGAAGTGAGAATGACCATAGCCAGATATTATACACCAAGCGGTAGGTCTATTCAAAAGCCCTATGACAATGGTCAAGAGGAATATCAAAACGATTATTACGACAGATATTTCTCAGGTGAATTATTCACTCAAGACAGTGTTCACTTCGATGAAAGCCTTTCATACAAAACATCTGGAGGCAGAACTGTTTATGGCGGAGGTGGAATTATGCCTGACTATTTTGTTGCTATGGACACATCAGATAACAGCGCTTACATTAATCGACTGGTTGCGAATAACACACTTAGAGAATATACACTCGACTTCCGCGATAACCATCCTGAAATGAAAGACTTAAGCATTGATGAATTCATAGAACAGTTCGAGGTAACCGAAGCTATGCTGAATGATCTGATTGCTTTAGGTGAGAAGAACGGAACGAGGTTCAGTAGAAGACAATTCGAGAAATCTAAGGCGCTAATGAAAAACTTGGTAAAAGCCAGAATAGCCCGTGAGATCTATGACGATGATAATGCACTTTACAAGGTCTTCAACCAAAGCAATGAGATCTACCTGGAGGCCATAAGCATTTTCAGGAACCCTAAAAAACTGAAAGAGAACTCCAATACTGTTCTTTTACAGAATATGTAATAAGAAGCTTAGCAACTTCTCGTTGTTCATAAAAGGTCATTATTATGAAGGTTATTCTTGTAAGCATACTGCTCATATTATCTGTCAATGCTTATTCTCAAAACCAAATTGAAGCCATCAATAAAGATGTTTGGTTCAACTTTATGCAGGCGTATCAAGACTTAGACGCCAGCCTGTTCAATCAGATTCATACAGATGACGTGCTAAGAATTCCTGAAGAGAGCGGAAATATGATGATTGGCCAGGAATATAAAGATGCCAACCTGGAAAACTTCAACCGCTGGAACCTTGCTCAAGTGAAACAAAGAATTCAATTCAGTTTTATTTCCAGAATCCAGAAAGGTAACTGGGCATATGAAACCGGCATTTATAAACTTATACGATACACCGACTCTGGATCACAGTCCTATTACGGTAAATTCCATGTAACGCTGAAGAAAACCTCAGGAGTCTGGAAAATCTTTATTGATTCTGACAGTAGCAATGGCGGAACCATTGGGGAAGAAGACTTTAATAGGGGTAAAATCTTAAAGTAATTTAAGGATCGCGGCCCTATCTTCACAATGCACATAGGGCTGCCATCCTTTTAGCCTACTAACTTCAACACCACTAAACCTCTCAACTCAAACACTTTCTCAAAACTTCCGTATATTTGACAGTCTTGAAAAGAGCGCTAACCATATTATTTGTAGC
>JABXIP010000355.1 GCA_013373005.1 Cytophagia bacterium
GGTAAAATACCTAAGGGTGCTCTTCTAGTAGGCCCTCCTGGTACTGGTAAAACCTTATTAGCGAAAGCCGTAGCTGGTGAAGCCGCGGTTCCATTCTTCTCACTTTCAGGTTCCGACTTTGTGGAAATGTTCGTAGGTGTGGGTGCTGCCAGAGTAAGAGACTTATTTAAACAAGCCAAAGAAAAAGCGCCTTGTATCGTCTTCATTGATGAGATTGATGCCATTGGCCGTTCTAGAGGTAAAGGTCAGATGCCAGGCTCAAACGATGAGAGGGAGAACACATTGAACTCTCTATTGGTTGAAATGGATGGTTTCGCTACTGATTCAGGAGTTATCATCTTAGCGGCCACCAACCGCCCTGATGTTCTTGATAGTGCTCTTTTGAGACCAGGTCGTTTCGACAGACAAATCAGTATTGATAAGCCGGATATTGTTGGCCGTGAAGCTATTTTCAAGGTGCATTTGAAGCCAATCAAGCTGGAGAAAGATGTCGACCCTAAAAAGCTCTCTGCACAAACTCCGGGTTTTGCAGGTGCAGAAATTGCTAACGTTTGTAATGAAGCCGCTCTAATAGCAGCTAGAAAAGACAAGAAGGCGGTTGACATGTCAGACTTCCAGGATGCCATCGATAGAGTAATTGGTGGGCTTGAGAAGAAGAACAAAATTATATCTCCTGAAGAGAAGAAAATTGTGGCCTATCATGAGGCTGGTCACGCTGTTGCCGGCTGGTTCCTTGAGCATGCCGACCCATTGGTTAAAGTTTCAATTGTACCAAGAGGAGTAGCAGCTCTGGGTTATGCACAATACTTACCTAAGGAGCAGTTCCTTTATCAAACGGAGCAACTTCTTGACGAAATGTGTATGACGCTAGGTGGTCGTGCGGCTGAAGAAATCATCTTCAAGAAAATTTCTACAGGTGCATTGAGTGATTTGGAAAGAGTAACCAAAATGGCCTACAGCATTGTAAGCGTTTATGGTATGAACGATAAAATCGGAAACATTTCGTTTTATGACTCAAAACAGACAGACTACAGCTTCAACAAACCATATTCAGAAGACACTGCAAAGATCATTGATCAAGAGGTGAAGAAGTTGGTAGAAGAGGCTTACCAGAGAACTAAGAAGCTTTTAACTGACAAGAAAGAGCAGTTGGAGATATTAGCCAAAGAGTTGTTAGATAAGGAAATCATTTTCCAATCAGATCTTGAAAACCTTATTGGTAAAAGACCTTTTGAAAAAGAAACCACTTATCAGGCTTACACCAATAGCAATGGCAAAGTAAAGGAGAAGACCGAGCCTGAAGCTGAGGTAAAGGAAGAAGTTATCGAAACTGAAACTCCAACTTCGGAAGACTCTGAAAAGAAAGAAGAATAATTGAAATTCAATTCAATAATAAAAATCAGGTTTTACGACCTGATTTTTTTTGTTTTAGGCATTGGCTATCTTTCAACATTCATTTAGAAGCATGAAGCTTAACCCAGGAGCGACAAAAAAAATTTATTTCGCATCAGACTTCCATTTAGGAATTCCATCTCCCGAAAAGAGCAGAGAGAGAGAGCTTAAAATTATCCGTTGGCTCGATGAGTGTAAAAAAGATGCTCATGCCATATTCCTTGTTGGAGATCTTTTTGACTTCTGGTTTGAGTATAAAACCACCATACCAAAGGGTTTTTCAAGATTTCAGGGCAAACTGGCTGAGATAGCTGACGCGGGAATAGAACTGCATGTTTTTACCGGCAATCATGATCTATGGATGTTCGGTTACTTCGAGCAAGAGTTCAATGCTAAGGTCTATACAGACTCCGTAGAACTAGACATTAACGGAACTTCTGTTTTGGTAGGTCATGGAGATGGACTTGGCCCTGGGGATAAGGGCTATAAGTTTCTCAAGAAAGTCTTTACCAACAACTTCTTTCAGTGGTGCTTTCATTGGTTACACCCCAATGTGGGTATTGGTTTAGCCAATTTCTGGTCAGGTAGAAGCCGGGCTCAGGCGAATAATACTGAACAAAGATTTCTAGGCGAAGAGGAATGGCTGTGGGCTTACTGCAAAGAACAGGAAAAGGAAAAGCACCGAGACTATTACATATTCGGACATAGGCATCTCCCTTTGGATTTGGAGGTTGGAGACAAGAGTAAATACATCAACCTTGGAGAATGGTTGAGCTCATACACTTACGCTGTTTATGCTGAAGGCCAAATTGAACTTAAGACCTTTGAAGGTTAAGCTGATCATAGCGGCACTTTTTACCTGTTCCCTCCTTTCGAGTCAGGACACAAAGCTCATTAGAAGTTTCGACCTTCCTTTTGAACCAGTTTCAGCATCAATTGACCGCCAAGGATATCTTTATTTCGCATCGATTGATGGGGTAATTGAAAAATATAGTATCGAGGGAGAACTTCAGTATCACTTTTCGCCACAAAAGAAAGCCACTCCGAGTTTAATAGAAGCTTGGCAGGGACTTAGGGTATTCGTCTATTATCAGGGCTTTCAGGAATACTTGTTTCTTAACAGATTTCTGACAGATTCAGAAAGATATAACCTTGACAGGTTTGATATTTCTCAGTTCAATGGCTTAGTTACGCTTTCTGCAGACAATAACCTATGGCTGATTAACTCCAACAACCTCATCTTATCCAAGATAGACCTGAATAGTGGTGAAACACTTCTTGAAAATTACCTAACGCTAAGTCTCGACAGTAAGCAAATCAAACCAGCCTTTATCAAAGAGTATCAGAATCTACTTTTCATAAGTGATGAAAATCAGGGCATTTTGGTATTTGATAATTTGGGAAACTATGTTGAAACGCTGAGAGCACCCAATAACGGCTTCTTCAGCTTCAGTAAAAACCAGATGATCACTATTAGGGATAACAAAATCTTCCTTACCGATATTTATTCCAAAACAACAAGAGAGATCGGCACTGCCAATCTCTCCTATCAAATTGTGTTTATGGAAAACAATCAGATTATTGCCCTTTCGGGAAAGACCGTTCAGGTCTTAGATATTAATTAGTAGAAGGTTCCATTAACTCCCCCTTGTAAATATCTAAAATAAACTGTCTCAATAGAATCAAGTACTTAGAGCGAATAAGCTCCAAATCACCTCTATTTTTATTCACTAAACTTGTCAAATACGTCACGAAATCAATTGTTCCGTTTTCATATCTAGTTTGTGAAAACTGGAATGACTGATCAAGATTAACCTTACTTTGTTTTGCAGCTACAAATGTCGTTTTGGCATTTACTAAATTCAAATAGGCTTGTTGAACTTGATTTGTCAGATCATTTTTTGCTTGTTCTAAAGCCAACTGCGAATTAAGAACCTGAATTTTAGAAGTCTGAAGATTTGTCCTGTTTCTGAAATTATTAAAGAGAGGAATAGTCATATTTAGACTTGCACTCTTGGCCGCATTTGTTTCAAACTGAGTTGACAAATCCAAAACAGAACCATCATTCGGATTCCTTAAGTTTGATGACCAAGTTGTTCCATATCCAGCATTCATTGAAATACTTGGCATCCAATTAAATTTTTCGATCTTCATCGCTTTTTCAGATGCCTCTAAACTCAATTCTGCTGATCTTACAGAAGGTGAAACCTCAAGTGACTTAGTATAAACTTCACCATATGCCTCGATCTCCTCTTCCAATTCAGCATCATTAACGGTAATTCCTTCGAAAGAATACTCTTCTGTAGGATCTAGAAGCAACAATTGAAGAAGGGTGAGTTTTGCTGTCTCTAGATTGTTACTCAAATTAACTATTGTCAATTGTTGTTGAGCTATTTGAGATCTAAAATTGTAAACCTGTTCCATATTGCCAACTCCGGCACTTTCCCTTTTTGCCTCTCTATCTAATTGGCCATTTAACAACTCCAGAGTTTCTTGCTGCATTTTTAAATTCTCCTTTGTTGTAATTACCTGAAGAAAAGCAGCTACTATTGATGTTTGGGTGGATAAGATTGAACCTTTAACTGCCTCTTCAGCAGCTTCGGAATTTGCTTTGGCTCGCTGCATTCCATAAATATTTGAAAAGCCATCAAATATGGTTAATCCCGCACCAACTGAGCCTCCACCTCCTAGAGTTGTTGTATTTACCAAGCTACCCGAGGTTTGGTCAAATGCCAACCCTTCAAACCAATTGTGTCTAGCGCTGGCACTCAGTGAAGGCAAAAAATTAAACTTGCTTTGAGTATATTGAGCTTTCGCTATCTCTGCTTGATTCTTAGCCCTTTTAATACTCAAATTGCTTTGAAGTGCTATATCAATACACTCTTCTAATGTCAACACTCTTTGTGCCCACATAGGAGAGGCAGTTAAGAGCATCAGAAGAGCAAATGTGAATAATCGTTTCATAATAATGTTTTCTATCCGTTGGGCAATATTTTTCTGGAAGAGCTGTCCCAAGCTCTCCTTTATAGCGTCCACCTGCCTTTGGCAAGTGGACTAGTATCATTTAAAAATGCTTAAACTAAAGAGTTCTCTTTAGAATTGATGTTCTCAGATACAACCTGACCATCAAACAAGTTCACTACTCTGTGAGCGTACTCAGCATCTGTGGCAGAGTGAGTTACCATGATAACGGTAGTTCCGTTAGCATTCAAATCGCTCAAAAGAGTCATTACTTCCTGACCATTAGTTGAATCCAAGTTACCAGTAGGCTCATCCGCAAGAATAAGGTTTGGCTTAGCAACTACTGCTCTGGCAACCGCAACCCTCTGCTGCTGACCACCTGAAAGTTGTTGAGGGAAGTGATCTTTTCTGTGCATAATTTGCATATGCTCTAGTACTTCCTCTACTCTCTGCTTTCTTTCTGCAGCAGGGTACTTTAAGTAGATCAAAGGCAGTTCAACATTTTCATAAACTGTTAGTTCGTCAATGAGGTTAAAGCTCTGGAATACGAAACCAATGTTTCTCTTTCTAAGCTCTGCTCTTTGTCTTTCAGAATATTTTGAGACCTCTTCATCGTAGAAATAGAACTCTCCTTCAGAAGGATTGTCCAGTAGACCAATAATGTTTAGTAGGGTAGACTTTCCGCAACCGGAAGGTCCCATGATTGCAACAAACTCACCTTCAGCGATCTGAAGATTCACGTTATTCAACGCAGTTGTTTCAATTTCATCAGTGTAATAGAACTTCTTCAGCCCCTTTGTGGTGATGATACTTTTGTTGTTTCCCATAATTGTAAAAGTTAATTAGCTGTTTGAATTAATTTATTTCTTTATGACAAGTTTATCCTTGTCTTCATAACCATCGTAGGATGAAAATATCACTTTTTCTCCAGGTTGTAAACCTTCAAGCACTTCATAGTGTCTTGGAGTCTGGTTTCCAATACGGATATTTCTTCTTGTGGCTTCAGTTTCGTCTTCATTCAATACGAAGATCCAGTTACCGCCAGTTGTCTGGAAGAAGCTACCTCTAGGTATCTGAATAGCGTTCTTCTCTTCGCTCAATTGTAGTCTTATTGAAATTGTCTGACCCCTTCTAACTCCTTCTGGAATTTCACCAATCATCTCCACTACAAACGTTCCGTTATTAATTTCCGGGAATTTCTTTCTAATCTCTAGTCTGTATTCCTGACCGGCAAAGTCATAAGTACCTACCAGGCCTTCGTATACTCGAGGAAGATAATGCTGATCTACATTAGCAGAGATTTTAAAACCATCAAGATCATCAATCTGAGCAATTGTAGTTCCTTGACCAATAGATTGACCAATCTCTGCATTTACTGTAGAAAGTAAACCATCGATTGGAGCGGTCACATACAGATCGTTCAATTGTCTTTTAACGAATTCCAAACTTTCCTGAGAGGTAACAAGTCTTTCTTCATTCTGAGTTACCTGTGTTACTGAGTTAATGGAGTCAAACTCCATCTGCATTAGGGTATTTTCCCGGCTAGCCAATAGTCTATTGTACTGTCTCTTTGCATTCAGATATTCTTGCTCTGTAGCAACTTTATCGTTATAGAGCTTCTCTGTTCTCATTAACAAATCCTTAGCCGCATCAATATCAAAATCCAAGGTGATTACGCTGGCTTTTGACCTGAACAAGGACTGCTTCAGGTTATTATTGGCTACCTCAATCTCATTTCTAAGTCTATTGGTATTGGTCTGCTGTTGAATATAATTCATTTCCAAATTACTATTCTCTAGCTTAAGGATAGTATCACCCTTTTCAACTCTA
>JABXIP010000186.1 GCA_013373005.1 Cytophagia bacterium
AGATTCATTCCCGCTGTTGAGTACCTACAAGCTAACCGAGAGCGTAGACGCCTCATTGAAGAAATCAACACTTTGTTCAAAGATTATGATGTGATTATCGCACCATCAGCCCGAAGCAATCAATTGCAAATTACCAACCTCACAGGTCACCCTGTTATTTCCGTTCCTACAGGCTTCGATGAAAGAGGAAGACCAACGAGTATGACTTTGATCGGAAATTTGTATCAGGAAGACAAAATTCTCCAGTTGGCCAAGTACTATCAATCACTGACAGAATTTGATGAAAAGCACCCTCCTCTTTTCTATTCAGTAGGCAACTAATATTCAGCCCTTTAAAGGACTATCATCGGAAATTTGAAATTGAAATATTTCGTCAAAAACAGCGATTTCAATCGTTTTTATTGGCAATTTAACTTGATCAAATGCTTGATAGTCATAACATTTGTATTCCTAAAGAAAGGATTTCGTGATGAAGAAAATTTTTTTAACTGTACTACTGGCTGCATTTATGGCCCTCACTGCTTGTGATAGCGGTGTAAACGAACTGAAGATTGAGTCTGATGTCTACCATCAGACCATGGACAAGCTTTCTGAAATCATTGTCCACGACATTTTTTCTCCCCCTGTGGCGAGTAGAATTTATGCTTATCCGAGCATTGCGATGTATGAAATTTTGGCCAAAGACGATGCTGGCTACAACTCACTCGCTGGTCAATTGAATGAACTTACGCCTATTCCTGATCCAAAAGAGGATGTTTCATACGACCTGGCTGCGTTACAAGCTTTTATCAAAATTGGCCGTACGCTAATTTTCTCAGAATCTGATATGGATGCTTATCGTGATGAGCTTTACGAGAAGCTAAGCGATGGAGTAAACAGCAAATACTTTGAAGCCTCTTTGGCTTATGGAGATGAAGTTGCCGCCCATATTTTGAAATGGGCCGATGGCGACATGTACAAGCAAACGCGTACTTACCCTAAATTCACTGTGACCAACGACCCAACTCGTTGGCAGCCAACACCTCCGGGTTACTTCGAGGCCATTGAGCCTCACTGGACACAAATTCGTCCATTCGCTATAGATTCTGCTTCTCAGTTCACCCCAGAAAGACCAACAGCTTTCGATATGGACAAGAACAGTCAGTTCTTCAAAGAAACCATGGAGGTGTATGAAACCGGAGTGAACCTGAGCCAGGAACAAAAGGAAATTGCCTCTTTCTGGGATTGTAACCCCTATGTGATGAACGTGACTGGTCACGTAATGGCTGCTACCAAGAAAATTACTCCGGGTGGTCACTGGATAGGTATTATTAAAATCGCTTGTAAAAAGGCTGAAACTAATCCAATGCAAACCGCTGAAGCCTATGCATTGACTTCTGTGGCTTTGGCCGATGGATTCATTAGCTGTTGGGACGAGAAGTTCCGATCTAATCTGATCAGACCAGAGACTGTCATCAACAAGTATATCGATGAAGAGTGGTTGCCATTATTGCAAACGCCTCCATTCCCTGAATACACCAGTGGGCACTCTGTAATCTCGAATGCTGCCGCCACAGCCTTGACTTCAATTTTCGGTGATAATTTCTCATTCACAGATGATACTGAGGAGAAGTATGGACTTACCGTAAGAGAATTCGATTCGTTTATTGATGCTTCAGAAGAAGCGGCTATTAGCCGACTCTATGGTGGTATTCACTACATGCCTGCCATTACCAATGGTGTTACTCAGGGCAGAAAACTTGGAGCGTATGTAGTTGATAAACTGGAGCTTCGTAATCAGGCATTGAGCCAAAAAGAAGAATAAGATATCAATCACCACAACTAATAAGGCCGCGCTCCTAGAGTGCGGCTTTTTTATTCTTCAGCAGGAACAATCTTTACTTTCAGGAAGGTGCGGTAGTCGCGTTCGTCTTTATATGACCTTTGTAACCAAAGAAATCCACTCTCAGTATTTAGGCCATTAAGGAAACTCTCCTCAATGGTCCAGTCAATTTCTCCTAGAAATTTCTCGCTGGAATAAAGTGAGTACTTTCTTTTCATGTATTGTTTCGCTGCAGCTTCAAGCTCAGGAGATTCCCACCACCGGTCTAACTTCATTATTTGCTCATAAACCTCTTCTGGAATTTGCCCCATGTGCTCAAGAATAATTTGTTCACCAGTGCTAAAAAGTCTAGAAGTTACGCTTTCCTCCTTTGGAGAATCATTTGACTCAAATGAAGCTGGAATAACAACTGGTTGGAAGATGGTTGGTACGGTTATCCTTCTGACAAACTCGTCTTTTGAAAGATCATAAATAAATAAAGAGGTATCTGCCGCATAAGTCACGGCTAGCGTACTTTTATCTAACCTCTTAATAAGAGGAACTCCCATACCATAATAAGTACCACTGGTTCGATAAAGACTTTCTTCAGGCCTCCTCAGTACTCTTTCATAGCTCCCCGTTTTGAAATCCATAACGAACATAATGCTCGTAGTATCCTGTACTGATTGGTCTCTTTGACTCATTCTCACAACACCTGGAATCATGGCCAGCAGCATATTTTCATTTCCCATTGGACTCACGGATTCAATCATTTGTGGATTATATTCCAGCATAACCCAACCTCTAGGCTGAACCGGATATTCCATTCTCTGTAAGCGCGTTCCATCTTTCGAAAGCCGATGAAAGTAAACACGGCCGTAGGCTACCAATTCATCATCACCAAAAAAAGTCCATCCAAAATTATTGTTCTCTACGTAATTGGGGCCTTCTATATAGGGTTGAAACGAGGAAACAATCTCCCCTTTTTCATTTAGGA
>JABXIP010000157.1 GCA_013373005.1 Cytophagia bacterium
AATTCTATTTTGGAAATCATCGGTATCGTTATCAGGATCCGTTAATGGAGTTCCTGCACCCTCGATATTATCAAAAGTATCGGCCCAACCATTTGAACCTGATTCGGTATAATTATCAACGCGGCCATCATTGTCTGTATCAACTCCTCCAGCCTCTATGATGTCAGGAATGCCATCATTATCTGAGTCTAAATCCAGGTGATTAGGAATGCCATCATTGTCTGTATCAGTTCCGGCACACGGTAGTGTGAAATCAGGATAACTTACATTATAAATTCTTAAGTCTCCACTTTGCTCGGACCAAGTGATTCTAATATGTGTTGCTCTAGTGGCAAGCGCATGTGTGATATTTTCGTCTTGTCTTCTCGCTGCAAAAGTATACTGTTGAGGATTGCCGAATGTAACCCCGTCAGTGGACTCAGTAATAATCATGAAGTTGTTCCCATTCTCTCTTCTCTGTCCGCGAATAGTCAAATTGGTACCGGCAGCAATTGCAGCTCCTCCTCTTAACAAAATCTCCAATTGAGCGCCATCGTTTGTAAAATCCGCTCGGGTTCCGAGGTTGCCATCAACAGCATTACCAGGATTATTTACGTTGGCCACTATAACTGTAGCTGATGTAGCATTCCCTGCAGTGACATCTACATCAATACAGCTTTCATCAACATCGAGAATACCGTCATTATCATCATCTATATCATCAAGGTCTGCTATACCATCGGAGTCTGTGTCAGTAGCACTGGCTTCCCTCCAATCTCTATCTGTTCCTCCACTAGTGGTAACATCAGGAAAGTCTAATGCATCTTGATTGTTGTAAACATTGGTTGTGCTATTTGGACCAGAAACATCATCGAAATTATCATCCAATCCATCACCATCGGTATCATTCCCAGAAGGAAGAGTATTGGCCACCAAATTACCATCAGTGTCCCATCCTTCAATTATATCGGTAAGGCTGTCTCCATCTGAGTTGAAGTCGATATAGTCTGGTGTACCATCTCCATCAGTATCTTCTGGGGTAACAGGTGTTCCTCCATTATCAGAATCGAAGGCATTATCAATACCATCACCATCGGTATCAGACCCTCCCGGAACAATAGGTGTACCTGTTGTGGCTTGAGATTCAATCAAATCTACAATTCCATCTCCATCAGAATCTATGTCCAGATTGTTTTTTATGCCATCTCCATCGGTGTCTGGGTTATTCAATGCCGTACCACCATTATTACTGTCGAAAGTATTGGCCCAGCCATCACTATCAGTATCTGTAGCAGAATCAACAACCCCATCTTCATCGGCATCAACTCCTCCTGCTTCTATAATATCGAAAAGGCCGTCATTGTCTGAGTCTAAATCGAGGTAGTCATCAATTCCATCGGTATCCGTATCTGGAATATCCAAGGCAGTTCCGCCATTATCACTATCGAAGGTATCGGCCCATCCATCATCATCGGTATCTGTATTATCATCTACCCTGCCATCCTTGTTAAGATCAATACCTCCTGCCTCAATTATATCAGGAATTCCATCATTATCTGAATCAAGATCTAAGCTGTTTGGAATACCGTCACCATCTGCATCTGCAACTTCTCCTTCGTCAACATCGAGAATACCGTCATTGTCATCATCAATATCATTGGTATCTATAATTCCATCGAAGTCAGTATCTGCAGCATTTTCTTCCCTCCAGTCTCTTTCTATATTTCCTCCAGTAGTCTCATCAGGGAAATCATAGGCATCTTGACTGTTATAAACATTCGTGGTACTATTTATGCCATCTACAATGTCATAGGCATCGTCCAATCCATCTCCGTCAGAGTCAGTTCCTGAAGGAAGGGTGTTAGCTACCAGATTACCATCTGTATCCCAACCTTCTAGGGCATCGGAGAATGAGTCATCGTCTGAGTTAAAATCCTGGAAGTCGGGGGTAAGATCACCATCAGTATCTACCACTACCGTTGGAACTCCTGTAATTGCACCACAAGGAGCACAATCACCATCAAAGGCATCATCATAACCATCACCATCAGTATCAATTCCCAATGGAACAACAGGAGAACCTGTTGTTGCTTGAGACTCGATTAGGTCTACAATACCATCGCCATCTGCATCGATATCCAAATGATCTGAAATACCATCACTGTCGGTATCCAATCCAGTACATGGAATTCTAAAGCTTGCATAACTCACATTATCGACCCTTAAATCACCACCTGCCCTCAAAAAGGAGATTCTAATATGAGTCGCATCTGTTGTAAGCGTGTAGGTCTTATTCTCATATACACTGGCAGTTGCAAATGAATATTCAATCTCATTGACATAGTTGCTGCCATCCGATGATTCTGTTACAATCATGGTATTGGCTTCCGCTCCATTGGTTTTCTGAGCCCTGATAGTTATTTGGGTTCCTGCCTGTATAATACTACCTCCACGAAGCTGTACTTCCATGAGCGCTCCATTGTCTCTGAAGCGAGCATAATTTCCATTCGCCCCATCTACTGCACCAGAAGTATTAGAAACTCTTGATACAATTTCTGTAGCTGATGAAGCATTTGCCCCAGTAACTGAGGTATCTACACAGCCTTCATCCGCATCAAGAATACCATCATTATCATCATCAATGTCATCAATATCAGGAATGCCATCTGCATCTGTATCAACCGGTGCATCTATTCCATTACTATCTCTCCAATCCTTTTCGCCATCAATATCTGAATCTTGCAAGACTACATTAGAGGAGCAAGCCGTAATGCCAGAACCATAATTTATGGTCAATGTTGGATTTACCTCTGCTATTCTTGTATCGGTATCACTCGGGCCGCTGATAATAATTACCAGAGGGTTTCCACTTCCCCATCCACCTTGATTTACAATCTCCTGGATTACCGAGGCAATATTTACAGTACGCTGTGCTGATCCCGCATCTCCAATAGTTCCCCAATTACCCGGGCTCCAACTTACGTCTGCACTTGTTCTAGTTCTTGAAGAGACATTACTGTTTGAGGTTGTGAAGGTGAGAGCATTTGTAGCCAATTGACCTTCAATGGTAAGATTTACAACTCCTGAAGAAGTCTCATCGACTCTAAACTGTATATACGCTGAATTGATAGTAGACCCTTGGGGAATGGTAATGTTAGGGAAGTAGAGACCTACAGTTTGATCCCCTGTGACTCCACCATCATATACAAACTCAAGATCAGAGCTATCTATATACATTGTGCCATCTGAATTATCTTCTTCCCCATAGCTGTTAGCAATAGAAGAGACACTCATACCATAACAGTTTTGATCGAAGGCATCGTCCAATCCATTACCATTGGCATCTACCCCTAAGTTATCTGTGTCTGCTACCCCGTCTTCATTGAAGTCATTTCCTTCAATGAAATCTGAGAGTGAATCATTATCAGAGTTGGTGTCTACATAATCATCTAGCCCGGCCCCATCTGTATCCACAGGATCTATTGGTGAATTGCCGGAATCTACATCCCAGAAATTGAGAATACCATCACCGTCAGAATCTGTAAAGCTGTTCGGGAATTGATAATTCAAAGTACTGTAACCTTCTCTGGTATCATCAATACCATCTGCATCGGAATCTATGTCTATGTAATTCGGAAGATTAGGCAAGCCATTGCTGTTCTCATAAGAAAGGTCACTGTTAGGAATTACCAATACGCCACCCTCGCTGGTGTCATTGTAACCGTTTCCGTTACTATCGATAAAGCTATCTATCTTACCATCACCATTGGCATCGGTTCTGCCCAACTCCGTTACGTCCAGAATACCGTCATTATCAGAATCTCGATCTATTCTGTTTTCTACACCATCGTTATCTGAGTCAGGGTCAGTCAGTGCTGTTCCGCCATTGTCCGAATCAAAAGTATCAGCCCAACCGTCTCCATCTGTATCAGTATCATTATCAACCTTTCCATCGTTGTTGTTGTCAACACCACCTGCTTCTATGATATCTGGAATACCGTCATTGTCTGAGTCTAAATCCAATCTATCAATTATGCCATCACCGTCCGAATCAACATCAGAACCAATGCAAGTGAAGGAAATGGTTACAAATCCATCAGCTCCATCAGCTCCAACTGCTCCACCAGCACCATCGGCACCGGCAGTAATTGAACCAGAAACATAAGAAGCATCGCCTGTGGCCAAGAAAGAACCTCCGCCTCCGGCAGAACCACCGTCACCGGCTCCGCCACCACCAGAGTAGCCACCTCCGCCTCCAGACCAGTCTCCATCGGCACCTCCGCCTCCACCAGTGAATCCACTTCCACCAGCCGTTGAACCTGTTCCTGAGGCTGCTCCTCCTGAAACTAAAGTAACACCGTTAGCAGGTGTTAAATCTGCAGCAGATCCACCCCCGCCAGCAGATGAGCCACCGACTGAGTTTATTCCACCGCCACCACCGCCTCCGCTTCCTGAAGTGCCACCTCCACCATTTCCGGCAGTTCCTGCAGCTCCGGCATTTGCTCCTGTTCCGGCATCACCGGCTGTTCCTGAATTAGCTCCGAGTCCTATTGCTCCTCCACTATTATCTCCACCGGCTCCGCCACCCGCAACCATCACTAAAGTATTGTTGATGAAAAGTCCTGTACTTCCGGCACCTCCAGCAGAATTGCCAACACTTCCTGCGCTTCCTTCACCTACCACATAGCGAATAACATCTCCGGCAGTTACATTAAACACAGCGTCTGTTATAGTCGCTCCTGATCCTCCTGCAGTAGAGGTTCCACCGCCACCATCTCCTCCATTTATTGAAATTCTAAGTTGACCATCTTCTACGACCGTATATGAACCCGTACCTACCGAAGTTGCATTGACAACACTTATTTCAGTACACCCGTTAGTTTCATCTACATCGAGAATACCGTCATTGTCATCATCTATATCTGTTCCATCAGGAATGCCATCAAAGTCAGCATCCAGCACATTCTCTTCTCTCCAGTCTCTCTCTGAGGTTTGGCCCGAAGTGGACACATCAGGGAAATCGTTGGCGTCCTGATCATTATATATGTTGTTCGTAGCATTAGGCCCAACTACCAGGTCAAAGGCATTATCCAGACCATCGCCATCACTATCCAAACCTGCCGGGGTTGTATTGGCTACCTGATCATTATCAGTATCCCATCCTTCAAGCAAATCGGAAAAACTGTCATTATCTGAGTTAAAGTCTATGTAATCTGGAGTCGAATCAGTATCAGTATCAACTGGAGTAATAGGAGTTCCTCCATTATCTGAATCGAAGGCATTATCTATTCCATCGCCATCTGTATCGGACCCTACAGGAA
>JABXIP010000423.1 GCA_013373005.1 Cytophagia bacterium
ATTTATGCCCCTTAAAGGCTATCAATCGACCTGCAATGATAATTTGCTTAGGAGCTTGACGATAATCTTCCTTTCCTTTACTCAGGTAATTCTCCGGCATATCAAAGCCGTAATGAATGATTCTCATCCTTTCAGGCTTGCTCAAACCTGTTTGAATAAAGAAATTTCTAAGGCCTTGCGAGATAGTGAAAGAAGCCTTCATGCGTTTCTCAGCCCATTTACTCAAAAGAAAGTACGGAGTATTTGTTTGCTTTGAAGCATCGAAACCGAACTTAGAGGTAAAGGTATTGTCGTAACCATGCTTGGTTGAAACCAAAACAGGTTTAAGCCCCAGGAATGTCTTAATGAGTGCCAAGTAAAAATCTGCATGGATCAAATGGGTATGTACTAAATCATAACCATCATTCGCAATCTTCCTTATCTCTTTGAGGGTACCTAGTTTAGGGTATTTACCAATATTAACCTCATAAGTCTTGACCCCGATACTGTTTAGTCTATTTATAAACTCCCCTCCTTTGCCACCTTGGTAATCTGTATAAAGTCTCAAGAAGTCTACTTCAACTCCTTCAGCCAACAATCTAGGAATCACCTTTAAATGGTAGTTCTCAGCACCAAAAATCCCACCCTCTTTTTGAACAAATAGGATTTTCATCTGATCAATAATTTCATAGAAGGCAACTCAACAAGTAAGCCATTATACATCAAAAGCAACAGCCCAGTCCAATTGAACTGTGATACCGCTAGAAAAGCTAAAAACGTTGTCAAATACAAATCCTTAGAGCATAAAAAACACAAGAAGAAATACAGCAGAACCTAAGGAGATATAAGTATCACAAGTCAGATGAAATTAGATTTGTCTGTTCAATTGGCCCCTCTGAATATCTTGTAACCCCTTATTGATTTAGATTTTCTAAATCAATAATATCCTGTATTTCTAGTTAAAACCTACAAATGCAAGGCATTCAAAATCTCCATAGAGTATTTCAAGACAACTCACATTATCAAAATGCAAATACCTTGCCTTGCACTAGCATGTTGAACTTGTAACATTTTTTTAAATATTTTTTCCTAGTGCCAAAATACCCATTGATTCTTTGAGTTAATCTAATTCAACTTGGATAAAATTATATTGTTGATCACTAGGAAGAATAGGAGTAGCTAGTTTTTAACCTTCTACTAGTTTCAAAAATTGAGACCCTATTTCAGCTATTGAGTATTGTGAAGCACTGTCACGAATAGTTTGGGCATCAAATCTTCCACTTTTCAAATCCCTAACCATTTGGTCTATACCTCGTGCGATACTCTTTGGGTTTTCTCTTTCAACTAAAATTCCCGTGGATTCGTCAACAACTTCATCTGCCCCTACGTAATCAGTTATCACCACTGGCAAACCACATGAGAAGGCCTCCAAAACCGCCAACGGGAAACCTTCAAATCTACTAGAACTCACAAAAAAATCATATTTCGAATTGGTTTCAAACACCGTAGTAGTGGCTGGAAGAAAATGTAAATTCTTCAAGCCTAATTCATTCATTCTCTTCTCATACTGCTCCAAATCTTCTCCATATCCATATACATCAATCTCAATTTCTTCTGTAACAAGGCTCATAGCTTCAATAAGCACGTCATAACCTTTTTGGTAGGCAAATCTACCTAAGGATACTCCCCGCGGGAAATTCCTATTTATCCGTGAGAGATGGTTATGGTCATATTCAACAAAATTATTGATTACTGCTTTAGGTATAATACCAAGCTCATTTATGCATTCCTTCCTCTGTGCTTCAGTTAATGCTATTACGTTTGTCTTTGCATAGTTACATAATACTCTCATTTCAAACTTCTTAAGAAAAGTCAATAAACCATCATCGAATAAGAACTTTTGTTGAATAACATAAAGCAAAGTCCACTTTCCAGACAAAAAATTCAGTCTACTTAGTTGCCTAAAATTATTCGGCCCGTTCGCAAGCACAATGGCTCCTTTAGGAATGATTTTCAGTACTCGTCTATAGAATTGCCAAAGTCGAAAAGGACTATTTGTACTTGGTATATAAAATTCTAATAGCTTGACAGATGAATCCAATAGATCTATTAATTCTCCTTCCTTGGACTTATATAGTATCGTTACATCAAATCCTTGACTTAGAAGATAATTCGCCAATAGTACCCCATGCTTTTGGATTCCACCGATCTTAAAATTCCACAAGAGGATAAAAAATTGGGGTTTCAAAATTTGATTATTCATTGTCTCTCCAAGCTATCTCTTAGCTAAGCTACTCTTCTATATCTTATTGCGCAAAGAGCTTCTTCTCAAGGTTCCTTCTACTCCTAGCCACTTTAAGCTTACGGAAGGTTTTTAAGAGAAAGTTTTTTAGACTCTTGTCATTTACTGTGTACCCACTGTATGTCGTCATTCTTAAATAATGCCAATACCTCTTAGAAAGAGGATTTATATCTAAATAGTCCCAAGGTCTCATACTACCAGAGTAATGAATAACAACTGGATTTTCTATGGCATCCTTTAATGTCCTTTGAGAATAAGGCAAGTCTTCCATTTGAAATGGATAGAGGAGATAGTAATGGTGAAGGTTGTATTTTGGGGAGCAAATTTTCCAATTATTATAGAAAAGAGGATTCAGTGTATCCTGAGTTGGTGCACCGAGAATCTCTTCATATTTGAGAATATGCTCCATCGACTGTCCAGAAACACCCCATTCTCTCCATTTCTTCAAATCTATAAGACTAGCCCCACAATTAAAGTTGGTTTTTGAGTTTCTATGCTCTGGTTCTATACCAAACTTCCTGAAATTGCTTGGTCTTACCTCGGCAATCGCTGCGAGCAATTCATTGTCAGCAAGCGATTGATTATAAAACTCGCACAAATCACCGTCAACCACTAAATCCGTATCAAGAAGTAGTATTCGATCTAAATCCGACAAAATCTCACCAATGTTGAGCCTTAAATAGATGATCTTATAATACTGTTCTCCGTAGTGAAATTTAGTTTTTAGTGGAGGATATTTTGAATGATCAAAATCAATGTATTTGAACTTCACATCATCATTAGCAAACTCACTCGACAACTTAGAGTCGGTTTTACTGGCGTCATCTGTATAAACATAAATAGTAAATGCCAGATCTGGATGATTGTAAATAAGCGACCTTATCATTACAACCGCATGTTGCAAAAACGTCTGATCAAAAGTGACGAGTATATTCATCAATGTTTTCGTCCTAAGATGAGTTCGTAGTTCTTTAAAAAGCCTTTTGGAGATAATTCGAGATTATACATCTCCTTGCAATTTTCTGATAGTCCGATAAGTTGATCTCTATTCTCCAGTATGTTAATCAATACAGATCGCAGATGATCTGAATCATTATTCTTAAACACAAACCCATTTACACCATCTTCTACAAGACATTTAGTGCCCGTTTCAGAACTTACAATAACCGGAACGGAGTAGGAAACAGCTTCATTTACAACATATCCATGCATTTCATAGCTTGAAGGAAGGATAAGTAAATCAGAGCTCTGATAGACTTTACCTATTTCTTCATGTGGTATATATCCCAATAGTTCATAATGGATATCAGCACTTTCTAATTTTCCCAGAGTTTGTTGCGTATAGGCATCCTTATTTGAGTAATCTCCTGCTATTGATAGTTTATACCTGCTTTTATCTAAACCTCTTAATGCTTCAATCAGAACAGTGTGATTTTTATATGATTGAGACTTGGCTATTAACAGAAGGTTGACCACATCATTTTTAAACCATGTCTTTTTACTTTCTACTTTATTATGAGGCAGTTGTATATAGTTGATTTTTTGATGAGGACTCAGTTGCTTTTCAAAAGCTTCATTGCTTCTGTATTTAACAGGAGTAATCCATTCTGTTTTAGGAAGAGCCAAAACAAGCTTTAGGAAAAAATCATTTTTTGCATTTTTTGGTCTGTATTTTGGCGACTGCGAATAAAGAATCACCTTTTTACAATACCATAAAGCAAAAACGAAATGAACCAGACCTATGCCACTAACTAATGGCCTTATTAAAACATATTCAGGCCTATTGACTCTATATTCTTGGAAAACCGAACGGATACTAGGTATAAAGGCCAGCAAGTCTTTCTTAAATAGTCTCTTCCCAAAAGATGAAAGCGAGGATGGTGGTGAAATAATTGGCTCAACAAGATCGTAAGTTTCCGTTTTGGTTTTAAGAATCACAAATAGCCTAATTGAATACCCAGCATTCTGAAGGGTTTCTATCAGACAGGCAATATTATCATGAAACCTATGATGAACGATAAAGTGATTTTTATTCATTGTTTCCTAAAGCCCCCTCCCATTAGAAGTCATAAGAGCCTAAGCGAAAGTCTTTCAAATAAACTGAGACTATTTTGTTCACCATATCTTTCGAATAGTGAACAGCTTCTCTATTAGAGGTTGTGTTCCGCCTTTTCAAATCGGCCTTTATGCCAATCTTTTTAACCATTAAATTAAACCCCTGATCGAGCGATTCATAGTTAATTAAATGGTCTATCATCCTTCTACCGAAATAATCATTGACAAAACGATATTGAGGAATAAAATGAATATAGGCCTGAACCTCTTTTGACTCTAAACCCTCAAGTACAAATTGTTCGTAACTATTGTATTTAGTTAGAACTTTTTGACTGAAGCTCTGATCAGCCTTATTACCTCCACCATCTCTTAAATAAAAGTAAGCGGACTCTAGCCTATCAAAAGGGTTCCTAACTATGGCACATTTATAAAGCTCCTTGAATTCATTAGAGCTAATCAATACTTTGTAATCCACCGCTTTCTTGTGGCCGATAAGATTACCTCCAAATATAGGATAGCTTACGGCTTGTGAACCGGTTTTAGGAACCCTAATCAAAAGGAGACCTTTGTCTCTAATCTGACGAAGCCCTTTTACTTCAAGATGATTTGGCTTATAAAATAATCCATTAATAGAATAACAGATCCTGTGCGGCAGAAGCTTAAGAATGCGCTGAATTAATATTCTCAAAACTAGAGAATTGGATATTGAGAATTAAGGCTACTTTGGTTATTCGAGTAGTTCATTAATTTGCTTACTCCATAAATTGAATGTCAATAATAGCTGGGTTTGATACATACTTGATAACAACATAGCTTTTGCTTCACTTAGCTTAATAAGTGTGGAAATACCAATCTCAGCTGTTGCGCCATTTCCATTAGAAATTACAGGGCAACCACATAATGTAGCCTCCAATGCCGGCCAACCAAACCCTTCAGTGATTGATGGAAAAAGAAAAGCTGTTGCATTTTGATAACAGAACTTTAAGTCTAAGTCGCTCAGATTCTCTACTCTGGTTATTCTGGGCTGTATATCTAAATATTTTATTAGTGCTTCGTTTAAATCATTGAATGAACCTATTCTCAATAAATGGAATTCTTGTGGTAAATCAGCCAAAAGTTTTAATGACCATTGATTGTTCTTATACCAAGCATCGGTACCTACTGAAAGCAATATTTTCTTGCTCTTAAATAGGTCCATCAAAGTCCTATCCCCCGTTTCAACCCTAGCCTTATCAGTCCAAAATTGTTCTATACCATTATGTACTACTTCTAAGTTCTGGTGTGCAGAGAACTTTGGTTTAAACTTCAACAAGTCGCTCTTGGTATGATTAGATACGCAAACCACCTTCTTTGCTCGCCACATTAGTCTTAAGAAAAACCGATAAAGAAGTTGGTGTACTTTAGGCGTTTTAGCCTCTTTGTAGAGTGTATGCAAATCATGACAAACCACTATAGTGTCACTATGTATAAATGGCACCAAATAGCCATAGCGTTCGCTTATTACTAAATGTTTGCCTTTACTCTTTCTCTTTCGCCATGATATTAAAGGGTAATCTACATACTTAGCTTTTAGCCCACTTCCCATAGGACGAACAACTTCGTATGATATGCGATTCTCTTTTAACCCGCTGACCACTCCGTCAAAATAACGGTTCATACTGTAACTATCTCCTAAGCTCGGGTAGATGAATACCTTTTCTCTATCCATTTAGGAGATTTTTTAGCGTATGCTGGTCTACGCCATCAGGCAGAATAAATTGACGCTTAATTATATCCTTTTCTGCTTGGTTATCAACTAGCAGAATATCATCAGACTTAAAGTTCCAAAAGTCTAATATCGTTACTCCTCCAATGTTATCTATCGCCTCTTGAAGTCCTGAATATTGAATTTTAAAGAGTATCGTTGGTTTCCAATAAACTGCAGGAATAATCATGGTAGAATAAAACCCGAAACAACCTCTGGCGCTCTGTACTATTCGATTAAAATTATCTACCTGCCTCAGATAAGTAATATTTGCATGCTGGGGAAGCCAGTCTGAGTTATACGACTCAGGATGTAGTTTTATATAAAGCTTAGCACCTTTGCTTAAACTGAAATCATTCAGCTTCAAGTAGAAGTCTATCATATTAGATTTCGGCACAGTTTCTTCACCCAAAGAGTTTTCGGCCAAAGCTTGATCAATATGTAAATAAAAATCCTCTTCAATTAGGTTTGTCTCTTCCTTCAAATAAGGAATCAGTTCCTGACAACCGATGTATGCAATTTGACTCTCATCAATCCTATCTGTCTCTTTATGAATTTTAGCATTATAAGGGCTAAAACATAAGTAGTGACTTGCCTTCTTAAGATTCAGAGGAAAATTTCTAGCTACCCAATAAGGACCAAAACTTTGCTGAAGCTTAGAGTAAACAGCAATTTTCGCTACTTCGAAGGCCCCCAATCCTGGCAGAGAATTCCTAACAAAACGAAGTGTACTAAAGGATTTAGACGTTTGCTCCTGCTTAACTTCAGCAGAGAGTGACCTCTTTCTCCAAAGTTTCTCACGGTTCCTGTAGTCTTTATAATTAGTGAATATACCATGTTGCAGAATGAGAGTTTTGATACTCTGCTTTTTTGCCACATGATTCAAAGCCATGCTCAAGCCAGATTCAATAGACATAAAGATTATTCCGTCTGGCTGAATCTTGCTTAATATCTCTTGAGCCGAGTTGAATTCCGACCAATAGTAACAATCGAAGCTATCTGCATGATTAGGCTCCTTTGGAAAAGTGGAAGGTAAAAAAGTGAAATCAAACTCATCACTAAGTCCTTCGAAAACTCGAATCCAGTCTTTTCGAACTGTTGGCCAAACAAGTAGATAGCGCTTTTTTA